>CAKKST010000273.1 GCA_919903585.1 Nitrospiria bacterium
ATTCCCGCAGAGTTTCTGAGCGGGAATCTGGTTCTAAGTGCTTGAAAAACCATATTCCCGATAAAAGCATTCGGGGATGACAAACAGTTTTGCAAGAGCCTCCCTATACAAGAATTAAAAAAAATGCGAAAGGAATGGGAACTGAATTTATTTCAGGATCAGAATGACACTGTTAAATTATGACTCCTCCTTCCTTTCTGATGCGCGGACGGCGCGGTTGAATGCCCATGCCTCTATCTCCTTAATCTGCTCCTCCATTGTAATTGATAGAGGCACTGTCCTGTTTATGGCAACCATCAGGTCATGCGGTTCAAGCGGACGGTTCAGGCTGAAGGCCTCATACATCCCTGATGATACCACCTGCTCAATCTCTGCGCCGCTGAAGCCCTTTGTGGAATGTGCAAGGAGGTCTAAGTCAAAGTTAGTCGTGTCGTTCTTTCTCTTTTCAAGGTGTATCTTGAATATCTGCTCCCTTTCCATTATATTTGGCAGGCTTACATAGAATATCTCATCAAATCTTCCCTTACGCAATAGCTCTGCAGGGAGGAGTTGAATCGCATTTGCAGTTGCAGCAACAAAGACAAAGCTGTTCTTTTCCTGCATCCATATAAGGAATGTGCCTAATATCCTTGACGCCGCGCCTCCCTCTGCCTTGAAGCCCTGAACAGAGACCCCTGCCTCTATCTCGTCTATCCATAATACACAGGGGGAAATGGTCTCTGCGCTGTTTATTGCCTTTCTCAGGCACTCCTCAGGAGAGCCGAATGTGCCTTCATATACCTTTGACATATCAAGCCTGATTAATGGAAGCCCCCAGAAGGATGAAATGGCCTTGACAAACAAGCTCTTTCCGCAGCCGCTTATGCCTGTCATGAGCACACCCTTTGGCGCTGAGAGGCCAAAGTCCTGCGCCTCTTTGGAAAAGATATTTGCCCTCTTGGTAAGCCACGATTTAATATTCTCCATGCCGCCAACTTCATTTATGTCTACTGTGCTTACCACATATTCCAATACACCGCTCTTTTTTATTAGCTGATATTTTTCCTCTAAAGCCAGATTTACTACAGAGTCGTCCAGCGTATTTTTTCCAAGGAACGCCCTTTTTAATGCCCTGTCTGCCTCGTTATATGTAAGTCCCAATATAGCATTGATAAACTTTGTCTTCAGCAGGGGTGAGATATTCGCCTGCGGAATATTTTTTTGCGCCTTCAGTGTGTTTACGAAAAGCATCTCTAATTCATCCCTGGGGGGCAGGCCGAGCTCAATAGTGGAGATATAATTTTTCAGGTCATCCGGGATGTTCAATCTCGGCGCAGTGATGAAGATGGTTTTATACCCCTCCCGCATAGTGGTATAGGCCTCTTTGAATTTTCTGATGTTTGCAGGCTCACTTATAGACCACTGTGTGTCTTTTAACAGGATGAGGGCTACATCTTTAAGGTTTATTACCCAGCTTATTACATCTGACAGGGATCCTGCAGGTTCTACAATCTTTCCATCAGATTCAATCCCCTTTGTGCATGTCCATGTATAGACCTTTATCGGCTTTGAAAAGGTGGTTTCAGAAAGGAGTTTTACAATGCCGTCCACCCTTTCCTCCTCCTCTGATTCAATTCCTATCAGGGGCGTTTTTGCCACCACCATTCTCTTGATTGTATCCAGTGTTTTTGCCATGTGTTTTTACCCCAGTATGTTTAGGATTTTGACAACTCTTTTCTGTCATTCCGTGCTTGACACGGAATCCAGTCCTTTTCTTGATTCCCACTTTCGTGGGAATGACACAATTAAGTTAGGTTATTTATGAAACCGCGCAATTTTCTTAAATCTTTCCTTAATCGGTATTAATGACCTTATTTCCGATATTCTTGAAAATATCTTCAATTTCCCCAAATCGTCCAGCAGCGAGTACACAACTGGCGTAATAATAAGTGTTACAAAGAGGCAGAGCGCCTGACCGCCTACCACTGTTATTGCAAGGGATGCCCTTGATGCAGAGCCGTCGCCCCTGCCGAGTGCAACAGGGAGCATTCCTGCAATAATAGCGAGTGTGGTCATTAATATGGGCCTCAGCCTTGCCCTGTCTGCCTCAAGCTGCGCCTCGTATCTTTCCATCCCCTTTGCCCTTAAGGTATTTGTATAGTCTACCTGCAGGATGGCATTCTTTTTTACTACACCGATGAGTATAAACAGACCCATAATGCTGTATATATTTATTGAAGACCCTCCAATCATCAGGCTTAATATCCCAAAGGGGATGCTCAAAAATATTGATACCATTATGGTCAATGGATGGGTAAAACTTTCAAATTGCGCAGCAAGGACCATATAGATAAATATAAGACTCAGCACAAAGGCAATCATAAAATTTTTAAATGCCTCTGCCATTAATTTGCCCCTGCCAAGGAAGGTGAAGGAATACTCAGAAGGCATATTTAATTCTTTTACTATTGCACCTGCCTGAGATACGGCCTCGCCGAGCGGTTTTTTGTAGAGGTTTGAGATAATGGATATCTGCCTCTCCTGATTGAATCTGTCTATCTGTCCCGGGCTTATGCCTGAGGTCAGGTCAGCCACATTATTCAGGCTAATCAGCCTTCCCCGTGCAGGCACATACAACTGTGATATTACTAACGCATCCTTTCTGTAATCAGTCATCAATCTTAATCTGACATCATACTGCTCGTCTGCCTCCCTATAAAAGGATATCCTCTCTCCGCCAACCATTGTCCGGAGGCTTGAGGCAATATCCTCCACCCTTATACCCAGATCCGATGCCTTTGCCCTGTTTATCTTTACCTGTGTCTCAGGTTGCCGCAGCGTCTGTCCAGTATCCACATCCACAAAGCCCTGTATGGAAGATAGCTTTTTTATTATCTTATCAGCATAATCCTCAAGTTTATCCATATCTGGTCCTCTTATAGCCAGATTAAAGGGCGTCTGTTTGAATCCGCCGCCAGAGATAAGGCTTACCTGCTGGACGCTTATTCTTAGCTGGGAGAATCTTTTCAGCAGCCCTCTTGCCTCCTGCATTATCTCATACTGCGCCCTCTTTCGCTCTTTAATCGGTTTAAGCTCAACATATATAGACCCATCAGTGATATTGGACATATACGCCCCTCTTACACCTATGGTTGTAAAGAGACGGACTATCTCTGGGACTTTTCTCAATTCATCCTCTATCAGCTTTAATACCTCAGCGCTCCTTACAATGGATGATCCGGGCGGTGTCTCAACAATCACCTCAAATTCACTCATGTCATCATCAGGAACAAACTCTACCTTTGCAAAGTTCAAAAGCCCAATCCTGGGGATGAAAGGTGAGATGAATAATAAGAGAGCCAGCAGGGATACAATCAGGCGGTGATGAAGCGACCATTTAAGCGCCTTCTCGTACATCCCTTCAAATTTGCCATAGATGCCTGATGCCCCTGTTTTATTGTGCGTACCTTTTCCAGCGCCTGTAGGTTTTAAGAATCTTGATGAAAGCATGGGTGTTAGTGTAAAGGCAACAAGCAGTGAGATGCCGATTGCAAAGGTGGCAGTAATGCCAAAGCTCTGCCAGAACCTGCCCACAAGACCGGACATGAATGCCACTGGAAGGAATATGACAACAAGAGAGAATGTGGTAGCCGTGACTGCGAGGGCTATCTCCTTTGTTCCATTGATGGCTGCCATTAATGGCGTCTGCTTTTCCTCTTCCATATGCCTGAATATGTTCTCAAGGACTATAATGGCATCGTCAATAACAATACCAGTGGATACAGAAAGCGCAAGCATTGTCATATTATTCAGGCTGTAGCCCATATAGCGCATAGCAGTAAATGTGGCTATTATGGATGAAGGTATGGCAATGGCCGCAATAATAGCAATCCTAAGGTTTCTGATAAACAAAAGGACAATTATGCTGGCTAATATACCGCCTTCTACAAGGTGGGTATTCACCTCAGAGATAGCCCTTTTTATGAAGCGGGACTGGTCCCGTACTATCTGTATTTGTATGTCCTGCGGCAGGGATGTTTTAATCTCATTCAGCCTCTCTTTTATCTTTTCAACAACCTGAACAGTATTTGTGCCTGACTGTTTTCTGATAAGAAGGGAGACTGCGCTATTTCCATCAAGCCTTGAGATTGTTCGCGGTTCTATCTCACCGTCAATAACAGATCCAAGGTCTTTTATCCTTACAGAACCGCCTTTAAAATCTGCCACAATCAGGTCATTGAAATCCGATGCCTTTTCTATTCTCCCCAACGTCCTCAGTCCCTCTTCCCTCTCCTGCCATGTGATCCTTCCGCCGGGCACCTCTATGTTCTGCTTTCTTATTGCCTCCTTTACCTGCTGTATGGAAAGATTATAGGCACTAAGCCTCTCAGGATTTATCGCAATCTGTATCTCCCTTTTCCTGTCGCCAACCATTGATATTGCGCCAATGTCCTTAACTGTTTCAAGGGGCCTCTTTATCCTCTTGTCTGCAATCTCTGTTATCTCCCTCGCGGAACGTCTTCCTGATACAATGATGGCCAAGATCGGTGATGAATCAGGATCCATCTTTTCAATAATAGGCGCATCTGTTCCGGGCGGAAAGAATGAGACTATAGCGGATACCTTGTCCCTCACCTCATTGGCTGCGATATTTACATCCTTTTCAAGGAGGAATGTGGCAAATACCTGTGACTGACCCTCTATTGTGCTTGATCTCAGTTCATCAATGCCATTGATGGTATTTACTACCTCTTCAATCCTCTTTGTAATCTGTGCCTCTATCTCTTCAGGGGATGCGCCCGGAAGCCTTGTGGTAATGGTGATGGTGGGCATATCTACCTTTGGAAAAAGGTCAATCCCAAGTTCCCTCCACGAAGCAACACCGAGCACTACAAGGGACATAATTAGCATTGTGGTAAAGACAGGCCTTTTTATACAAAGTTCATAGAGTGACATGGTTTACTCCTTATATGCCCCCTCCATACCTCCCTTGAGGGGGAGGGAAGGGGGTGCTGCTATTTGTTTTCTGCCACCTTTACCTTTGCCCCGTCATAAAGTTGGGTCAGGTTAGTTACTGCTACTATATCTCCAGCCTTAATCTCATTCACAACCTCTACCATATTGCCTTCCTTCATCCCGAGCTTTATATTCTTTTCCTTTGCAATACTATCTGCTATGACAAACAGCTTTGTTATCCCGAGAGAGGAATATATGGCGCCCTCAGGTACAAAGGGGACATTCTCCTCTGTTACTGTTGCAATAATGCCCTTTGCAAAGAAGCCTGCTTTTAAGAGCGATTTTGGATTAGGGATTTTTGCTTCAATAGTCAGTGTGCGGGTATCAAGGTCAATGGCAGGGCTTACACGTTCAATCCTTCCTGAAAAAGCCTTATCACCGTATGCATCAACTTGTATAGTTATTGCCTGTCCTACCTTAATTTGCGGAGAGAATTTTTCTGGTATTGTCCCATAAAATTTAAGCTGGTCCGTATTAACGACAGTAAAGAGCGGTGATTTATCCTTTATTGTCTCGCCCCTTGACACACCCCGCTTTTTTATCTCGCCTGTTAGCGGCGCTGTGATAACCGTATCCTCAAGCCTCTTCTTTGCAAGGGCAAGGGCGCTCTCTGATTGTGCAGCCTGCGCCTCTGCAATATCATGCTGGGTCTGGATGGAATCCCTTTCGCTTGAAGAGATGATACCTTTATCAAAAAGCTCCTTCAAATT
>CAKKST010000274.1 GCA_919903585.1 Nitrospiria bacterium
GTGGCAAAACAATTTGCCCCCCCGCCCCCTAACCCTCTCCCCCATGGGGATTGGGAAAATAATACCCCCCCTTTCCCAACGGGGGGCACGGGGGGATTTGAAAACCCGATAGTTTCAGAAAGTATGCGCAAATACGGTAAGCTCACAGTTTTGCTTGCGAGGATGAATCCTGACCTTGCGATGGGCGATGAACTGCTGAAGAAAACAGGCGCAGGAAATCTCTTTATGATTTTTGGCGAGCCGGATATTGAGATTGAAAAGTTAAAGGATGATATGATGACTGTTGAGATAAAAGGGCTTGATGTCTATGACCCTACGACAGGACAGATACGAAGCCATTCCACAGACGATATCGCCTGCTGGTTCGTAGACACTGACTACAACGAAGAAAGTTTTTTTGTCAGACATGCCTACTTCAGCGGCGCAGACGAGCCTTACGAAAAACTCAAAAAAGCCCTCAAAGCAGAGATTGACGAATCAGCATGGGCAACAATCTACTCAACTAAAAGCCGTCCATTTCCAACCCCATCAAAAGGCAAAATCGCCGTGAAGGTGATCAATCACTACGGAGATGAGGTGTTGAAGGTTTATGAGGTAATGTCTCTGCTAAAGGGGGATAAATCTTAAAGATGTCTACGAACTACTGGTGGGGTTATGTTTCAGGCACGAATAGAGGGAAAGTGCTTATCCGGCTCAGAAAAAACCTGCTATCTGTGTGGGTAAAAATAGGAAAACTTCCCAATAAAGGGTAAAAGCTGGACACACCTTAACCATTGGATAATGAATCACTGAAAAAGATTTCAATAAATAGGGCTTTATGGTGTAAAATAGCGAGAGAGGAGTCTTTAAAGATGGTGGGTTGAAGATGTTAGAGGAGAGCAAGGGACATTATAAAAATGGAAAAATGGAGCTTTATGACAAATTATAAAAAAGGAACCAATGCTGCAAATAGGTAACTTAAAAATCGAAAACAACCTGATCCTTGCTCCTATGGCTGGGATTGCGAATCTTCCTTTCCGGCTGATTATGAAGGATGAAGGGTGCGGGCTCGTAGTTTCCGAGATGGTCAGCGCCATTGCCCTTGTCAGGAACGGCAAGAAGACAAGGGACC
>CAKKST010000275.1 GCA_919903585.1 Nitrospiria bacterium
CCTCCCTGATCTCCTCTATGGTCGGCAGCTTCCCCCTTTTTATCTTTGTCCTTGAAGCGGTTTGTATCAGTCTGAGCTGCCTGTCTTCCCTCGGCGTTACAAATGTTATGGCAATACCCTCTTTCCCGGCCCTTCCGGTCCTCCCTATCCTGTGGACATAGGAATCCGGGTTTTGCGGTATGCTGTAGTTAATCACATGCGTGATATTGCTTATATCAAGGCCCCTTGCGGCAACATCAGTTGCAACAAGCACATCTATCGCCCCTTTGCGGAATTTTTTCATCACTGCCTCTCTCTGTACCTGACTGAAATCACCGTGTATCGCCTCTGCATCATAGCCTCTCATTTTCAGGTCTGAACTTACTTCATCAACATCCTTTTTCGTATGGCAAAACACAAGAAAGAGGTCAGAATCCTCTGCATCTATCAGCCTGCAGAGGGCATCCGTCTTTTCTGATTCCCTTACCTCATAAAATATCTGGTTTATCTTGGGGGCTGTGAGTGTATCAGTTGCAATGCTTACCCTCTCAGGGTTCTGCATATAACGGCTGGCTATCTTAAGTATCGCGTCAGGCATTGTGGCTGAAAACAGAAGCGTCTGCCTTTCCTTCGGGGTTTCCTTGAGTATGGTAGTAATATCGTCAATAAAACCCATATCCAGCATCTCATCTGCCTCATCAAGGACAACCATCCTTATATGATTCAGCCTTAATGTCTTCCTCTCAATGTGGTCTATAACCCTTCCCGGCGTGCCGACAACAATCTGGACGCCCTTGCGCAGCGCCCTTATCTGCCTTTCTATGGACTGGCCGCCGTAGATTGGAACAGCCTGAATCCTTCTGAATCTACCTATCTTGTTAATCTCCTCAGCAACCTGAATGGCAAGCTCCCTTGTGGGGGTGAGGATTATTGCCTGCACCATGAGATTCCCCACATCTATCCTCTCAACAATAGGTATGCCGTAAGCAGCGGTCTTGCCTGTCCCTGTCTGAGCATGGCCAATAACATCCCTTCCCTTTAAGAGCGAAGGTATTGTCTTTGCCTGTATGGGTGTGGGCTCCTCAAACCCCATCTGCACAACAGCCTGAAGCGCCTCTTTGCTTAATCCCAAATCAGTAAATTTGTGCGGGGCTAAATCCGTAATCCGAATCTTTTCTGTCTTCTCCATTAATATCTCCTAACATCCTCTCAATTTTTCCTTAATGGTTTATTATATAGACAATTATCCCCATTATCAAGCTTTATAGTTAGAAATCAAATTATTAAGAACCTTTGCGGGCCATCTCCTCTGCCATTTTTAATTCAGAAGGGGTATTTACATTTATAAAAGAGGTGAATTCAGGGTCAAAGGGAATTATCTCATCTCTCTCTATGCGGCGCTCCTTAAGGCCCGGGATGATATCTATAATCTTGAGGTTGCCCCTTTTTATCTGCCCCTCCATTGGGTTAAGGCATGTCCTTGAGTATACGGCATGGAGCGGCTCCTGGCCGTCTTTTGAGAATGGGATAACAATATCATAATTATCCTTCTGTTTAATAATGTATTCTATAAAATCCTTCTTTAAAAAGGGCATGTCGCAGGCAGCAACAAATGAATATTGGGATGATGAATGATAAAGGCCCGAATATATGCCGATGAGAGAGCCGCCCTGAGGATATATGTCAGAGACGATTCGTGTATTTAGATATTTATATTCATCAGGCAAGTTGGTTACCAGGATAACCTCATCAAATAACGTCTTAAAGAGCCTTACTGTCCTCTCAATGATAACCTCGCCATTGAGCCTCAGAAATGCCTTGTTTCTGCCCATCCTGCTGCTTTTGCCGCCTGTTAAGATGATACCAGTCATCTAAATACCATATTAATCCCTAATTATGTCATTCTAAACTTATTTCAGAATCCCTTTAAAGATTAACAGATTATATAAGTGGAAGTCAACGGCTTTCCCCTGTAGGGGCACGGTGCGCCGTGCCCCTACTAAATTTTTACACCAGAAAAAATAAATATGCTATAATAAAAAATATGAACGCATTAGATTTTGCAAAAGAGATAAAGATACATATTGAGGCCAAATATCCCATACTATGGCTGGTCTCCTTTGAAGAGCGCAGGGCGGAGAAGATCGTGGAGGATTTATGCAGGGATATGGATTTCAAATACTGGTCATGGTCTGTTTCGCGGGGGCTGTATTCGGCTGAGAAAAAAAAATGGGAGCCGCTGGGCAGGGAAAAGGTATTAAACACAATAGAGGAAAAGATCCAGAAGAGCGAGGCAAACAGCAACCTCTTTCTCTTAAAGGATATAGCGGGCTATTTTGCCTCCCATGAATTTCTGAGGAGATTCAGGGACCTCCCTGCTATTATTGACGAGAATCGCTCTGTAAATACCATCTGCATCCTATCGCCGACCCTCACAGATATCCCGCCTGAATTAGAAGAGGATATTATTGTCCTTGAGCTCTCGCTTCCTGATTACCATGAAATAGAGGAGATGATCAATAATACCTTCAGCAGGCTGATCCCTGAAAAGTGGCACGCCTCTACAAGGTCTATATTATATAAATCCCTTCAGGGCCTCTCCATGGACAATATAAAGCGGGTTGTAAGAAAGGCAATAAGCCTGAACAACGGCATCCTGAATGAGGATTGCATTACATCCATACAGGAAGAGAAACAGCAGATCATCAAGAAGCAGAAGATACTGGATTATTTCACGCACAAAGAGACCATAGAACATATCGGCGGCCTTGGCGAGGTAAAAAAGTGGTTTATTGAAAGGGAGCATGTCTTTCGTTTGAGCAAGGATAAGATTGACGCACTCGGACTTGACACACCGAGGGGCCTGCTCCTTATCGGCGTGCCGGGTTCTGGAAAGAGCCTCTGCTGCAAGGCGCTGGCAAGCATCTGGAACCTCCCCCTCCTCAGGCTGGATGTTGGAAGGCTATTCGGCTCTACTGTGGGTGAATCAGAGAAGAATATCAGGAGATGCATCCAGCTTTCAGAGGCGGTAAGCCCGTGCATACTCTGGATAGATGAGATAGACAAGGCATTTGGCGGCGTCAGCGGATTTCAGGGCGACTCAGGGACACAGTTGAGGGTCTTCGGAACATTTGTCACATGGCTGCAGGAAAAGGATAAGCCTGTATTTGTTATTGCCACTGCCAATGACCCAAAGAACCTACCGCCGGAGCTATGGAGAAAGGGGAGGTATGATGAGGTCTTCTTCCTTGATCTGCCGAGCGTGGAAGAGAGGGAGGAAATATTCAGGATACACCTTGAGAGCAGGGGCCAGAATACAAACAGGCTTAACTTAAAGGAACTTTCAGAAAACAGTCAGGGTTTTACAGGCGCTGAGATAGAGCAGGCAGCAAAGGATGCCGTAGTCGCTACATTTAATATGGTGCATGGAAACGTCCATAGCGAAGAGGCTGAGCGGATGATTGATGAGCTTTCAGCGCTTGAGGTAAAACAGGATACCATGCTATCCTCAATAAGGAATATTACGCCGCTGTCTGTATTAAAAAAAGAAGAGATAGACGCCCTGAGGAACTGGAGCCACAGGAGGACGCGGCCTGCCTCGCAGTCACTCTTCATGCAGAGGGTTGAGAAACTAGGGTCTGCACAAAAGAGGAATATTGCAATACATGAGGCCGGTCATGCCATAATGATGTGGCATCATTTTCAAAAGGCGCCTGTTTTTGTAAGCATTGACAGTTATAAGGACTTTAATTCCTATCTACCGTTTGATGAAACCATAGAGAATGCCTTTACAAGAAGGGACCTTGAAAAGGAGATAGGGATTATCCTCGGCGGGATGGTCGCTGAAGACGAGATTCGCGGGGCAGATTCAAAGACAGTCGGCGCCTCTCAGGACCTTATTGAGGCCACGACTATTGCAAGAAAAATGGTGGTGGAGTACGGCTTTGGCAGCACCATAAAGAATGCCAGCCTCATTGCAATGCAGGACTTTGCGCTGACCTCAGGAAAAGAGATATTTGACGATGTGCAGAAAATACTGGACAATGCAAAGGCAGAGGCAGAGACGGTTATTTCAAAAAACAAGGAACTACTGACACGGCTCGTTGAACAGCTTGAAAGGGATGTATTGATGAACAGCGAGGCCCTGATGAAGTTTTTTGGTGAGAATGGTTTACAATAGGAGGGTGGGATGTCATTCTATGCAGTCATCAAGACCGAGCTTTCAAACAAAAGATATATTATTGCCGCCCTATCAGAGATGAAGAGGCGCGGCGAGATAACTACCTATGAGATAAACGAGAGAAAGGAAAAGATAGAGATTGACAGGGATGGGGATATCCTGACTGTAAGCAAGGAAAAGGCCGGTGAGAATTTTGAGGTGGGAGGCGACTCACGGGTGGTGAATACATTTTCAAACAGACTGAAGCAGTTTTATGCATATGAATCCATAAAAGAGAACCTGCCCCTTGATTTTGAGATTGCAAAAGAAACAGAAGAGGCAGGTGAGATAAAGATATTGTTGAAGGGTTGAGGTATCAGTGTCAGCACGAATAAATTCGTGCCTACAATACAATCATGTAGGCACGGTTTCAACCGTGCTTTTTTGTTAATGTAAAAAAAGGCCAACCTATGAACAGAGAGATAAAAATAAAGATTACAAAAGATGGCAGGGTTGAGGTGGATTCCTCTGTGTTTGAGGATTGCAAAGAGGTTGCTGAGAAATTGAGGAAGCTGCTGGGTAAGATTGAAAGGTTTGATGTAAAGGATGAGGCGGGGCAGAAGGCCCCTGAAAAAATAAAGATAGATACTGAGAAATGACATTAGCAGCATGGATACCGATGGCGTCTTTATCAACATACACTCTATAATCCCATCATCAGGGGTGAATGGCCCCGGCAGCAGGATGGTGGTTTTTTTTCAGGGCTGCAGCCACAACTGTCCTGATTGTTTTAACCCTGACACACATCCATTTAAGGATGCCCGCCTCTATTTACCTGAAGAGATATTTAAAGAACATTTACAGGAAGATATTAAAGGGATAACAGTGAGCGGCGGCGAACCATTTCATCAGGCAGCCGGACTTTTCTATTTACTTAAAATTGCAAAAGAGGTTTATGGGCTTACAACAGTAGTGTATACGGGTTTTGAATATGATAAATTAACGGCAATCCCGCAATGCAGGCCAGGCCTTGGATATATTGATGTCCTCATAGATGGGAGATTTGAAAAATCAAAAAAAGAGCCTACCCTTCTTGCAAGAGGGTCAACAAATCAGAGATTCTATTTTTTCACTAACCGCTACAAGGAAGGTGATTTTTATATGCCTGCAAAGGCAGAGATTATAATAGGAAGGGACGGGACAATTACAGAAACGGGGTTTAGCAGGGTTGCCCTTACGGAGCCCAATGAAAATTGCAAAATGCAAAGTGTAAAGCGTAAAGCGTAAAAATCCCCCTTCCGTCCCCCTTTGCTAAAGGGGGATAAAAGAGGGGGATAAAGGAATTGCCCCCTTTGAAAAAGGGGGATTAAGGGGGATTTTTAAAATAAGAGTTATGACTTTATTAGATAGACCAGACACTATTGATGAAAAGATTCAGGAGGCAGAAAAGGCGATCAATAAGGCAAAGGCTATTGATGAGCCAAGACACAGGAAGGACTCTTTAATAGCCATTGCCGGCAAACTGCCTGAAGGGCCGGAGTTTCAGCATTTATATATAAGGGCCATGTCCGCAGCCATAAATGCAGCAAATGAGATTGCGGATTCCCAGCACAGGGTCCATGCCCTTCTGAGCATAACCGACGAACTTCCAAAAATCCCTGAATTTGATCCCCTGCGGTTAAAGGCCTTGCGGTTTGCCCTTAATATGGCAAAGGCAAGCGACCCTCATTCCAGAAGGTCTCTTCTTGCAGAGATAGCAAAGGGGCTTCCAAGGCATTGCGACATATCCTTTTATAAGCAATACACCCTCCTCGGCATAGCAAGGGATCTCCCAAAGTCAGGGGAATTTCTGGAGCTTTACAAAGAGAGCATGCAGGTTGCAGTCGCTGCAGCAAATACTATTGAAGAGCCCTTTTATAGAAAGTACGCGCTGGATAATATTGCAAGGGAGCTGCCTAAAACAGATGAATTCTCTCCTTTGTATCTGCAGGCCATTACAGATTCCTTTAATGCCGTATCTTCTGCGCCTGATCCCTTTATCAGGTTGTATGCGCTGATTGATATATTCAGGGATATCCCAAAGAGCGCTGAATTCTTCCCTCTCATATATAAGGTCTTAAAGCAGACCCTTGATCTTTTTTCTATAAAGATGCAGGTGAAGGGTGTTAAATTGATTGATGTGATAGACCGTATACTGATGGCCGAAGAAAAGGGGCTTAAGGAATCCAGAAAGGCAAAGTATACCAGAGAAAAGTATGCGCACGCCCTTGCAAAGGAACTGGAGATATTTGGGCAGCAGTTAAATGACATCCGCTTTATTGAAATCCTTAGACCCTATACACACCCATGGGTGAGGCCAAAAAAACTCAGGGCAGCAATAAAAAAGATCGTTGACCGCCTTGGGGAGCTAAGGAATATCTACCACGGAAGGGAGATTGAAAAACCGCTCTTTGTCAAACAGGGCTTTCAAAGGGGCAGGGAAACCTTTGATGCACAGGCTGATATAAAACCTGTAAAGGAGTGCCTGTCTATAGACCTCGGCGCAACCAATACGGTAATTATGAAGAAAAAATCGGATTCCATGCCTGAGTTTGTCTCATTAGGCTCTGTCTCCGGCCAGTGCGGCGATGCCTGCGTCATCCCTACTATCCTGAGCCTTAAAACCGATGCTATCGGCAAGGCTGTAGCGCCTGCAGAGGCCTCTGCCTCAAATTTTAAAAAGATGCTGTTAGAAGGAATGCCCGATGGAAAGGCATATATGGAGCGGTTTCTCACCATCCTCTATCAGCATCTGAAAAAGGAGATCGGCCCGAGGGGAGGCCTGCTTTCAATATTTGCAAACAGCCTTACAGATAAGCTCTATGTCACAGTGCCTGTCGGCTTCCCTGAATACAAAAGATGCATGAAGGGGCTTATAGAAAGGATAATGAAGGGGGTAAAGGCCGAATTCCTTGAGGAACCCCTCGCAGCAGCCATTGGCTATCAGGTTGCTGAAGAGGAGGATCGGGTTGTTATGATTATTGACTTTGGCGGAAGCACCCTTGATGTAATGATACTCAGACTGAACATAAATGAGGCGCATGTAATAGCAAAGCCCGACAGGTCAAAGATATTAGGCGGCCATGATATTGATCTCTGGCTTGCTGAATATCTGTCTGGAAAATTAAATGGCGCAGTTAATTCCGCTTCCCCTGAGCTTATCAACAGGGCAGAAGAACTCAAGATGGCATTATCAGATAGAGACCGGGTCTCATTCAACTGGAATGGCAATGAGATATGCAAGGTAAGCAGGGATGACCTTGAGGAGATATTGGCTGAGCACAATTTTTATAATTCTGTAGACCGCGCTGTGCTGTATGTTCTTGGGAAGGCTGAAAAGATTGGCGTATCAAAAGAAAAGATTGAGGCAGTCTTATTAACCGGCGGCTCATCGCTAATCCCATCATTCAGGGAGAAGATTGAAGCTATATTCCCTGCCCTCAGGGAACAGAATTCTATTTACAGCCACAGCCCCTTTTCAGCAGTGGCCATTGGCGCAACACTCTATGGAAACAGAAGAGTCATAGATAGGCATCTCAGTCTTGCCTATGCAATTCGTTATACAATAAAGGATGATGAGAAGCGGTATGCTTATGATATCGTCTTGGAAAAGGGGGAGCCATTCCCATTTGAAAAGACCTTTAAGGTAATGCCGGCGAAAAAACTGGGCAGACAGAATGAAATATATCTTGAGTTATTTGAGGCGCCTGACAGCCATATTATGAGAAGATGGGAAAGGAATGAAGCAGGCATGGAGTTTATAAGGCAGACAATAAAGCATACAGATAATATCTCTTTTAAGGGCTTGAGGATAATTAACCTGCCATTTGATGGGCCTCTTGAGAAGGAGGCCTACATCACCTTCTCTGTTAATAATTCAGGGTATCTTAATGTAAAATATGGTGAGAATAACAAAGAGATAGAGACAAATATAAGGCTGCAGTAGGGGCATGGCATGGCATGGCATGCCATGCCCCTACTTTTATTATTTGACTAAGCAGCGTATTTAGGAATATAATATTTATAAAGCTGGGGGAGCCGAAATGGCTGAGAGTCCGCCTCTGATTTCATGGAGATGGCGGGCAACCCTTTGAACCTGACATGGATAATACCAGCGGAGGGAAGCGGCAGAAGGTTTGTAATCTTTATAGCCGTAGACCAAGCTGGTTTACGGCTTTTTTGTTTTGATTGAATTTTGTAGGGGCGAACCTCGTGTTCGCCCTAATGAGGGCAACCACAAGGGTTGCCCCTACATCTAATTATGTATACGACAGAAAACATAATCAACATTGAAGAGATTGAAGATGCCATCAGAACACAGGAGAGGCCTGAACCTGACCTTATAAGAAGTATATTAAAAAAAGCGGCGGCCATATCAGGTCTTGCAATTTCAGAGGCAGCAGCGCTTCTGAATGTAAATGACCCTGATCTGCTAACAGAATTATTTAAAACCTCTGCGCTGGTAAAAGGGAAAATTTACGGCAGGAGGATCGTCCTCTTTGCACCATTGTACATCTCCAATGAATGCACAAATAACTGCCTCTATTGCGGATTCAGCAGAGACAATAAAGATGCAAAGAGAAAGACACTTGCAATAAATGAGGCGGTTGATGAGGCGCAATTTCTCTCGCAAAAAGGATACAAAAGACTGCTGCTTGTTACAGGCGAGGATATCAGAAGCTCAAACATTAATTATCTCACCGCAGTCATTAATGCCATCTATGAGAATACAGATATAAGGATACTGCATATAAATGCGCCTCCAATGAAGGTGGAGGATTTTAAAAGGCTAAAAGATGCAGGCATTGGCGTCTATCAATCCTTTCAGGAAACATATCATCCTGAAACATATAAGAAGATGCACCCATCAGGAATGAAAAAGGATTATGAATGGCGGATAACAACAATGGACAGGGCAATAGAGGCAGGCTTTGATGATATTGGCATGGGCACACTGTTCGGGCTTTATGATTTTCGCTTTGAGGCGCTTGCGCTTATTCAGCATGCAAGGTATCTTGAAGATAGATACGGCTTCGGGCCGCATACCGTCTCTGTGCCGAGGCTTCAACCTGCATCAGGCGCTGTTATATCTGATGCACCCTATCCTGTATCTGATATAGACTTTAAGAAGATTGTCGCTGTATACAGGCTTGCCATGCCCTATGTTGGAATTGTAATTTCCACAAGGGAGCCAAAGGAATTAAGGGATGAGATAATAAAGATAGGGGCATCACAGATAAGCGCAGGCTCAAGGACAAATCCAGGGGGATATACTGCTCCGAACGCCGAACGCCAAACGCCGAACGCCGAAGAGCAGTTTGAGACAGAGGATCACCGCAGTCTGGACGAGATGATTCAGGTGATTGCGAAAAGCAATAATCTGCCGAGCCTCTGCACCGCCTGTTACAGAAAGGGAAGGACAGGAAACGATTTCAGAAAACTTGCAGATACAGGTGATATACAAAAATATTGCCTTCCCAATGCTATTTTGACATTTCAGGAATATCTGATTGATTATGCCTCTGACGAGACAAAGGAGATCGGACAGAGGATAATTGATGATGCAATAGCAAAGGTTGAACAAATGGATTTCAAAGAGCGGCTGGAAAGGATAAAGAGAGGAGAGAGGGATATATATTATTAATGCAGATGATCATTAACGGTAAAAACAAAACAATTTCTAACAACACAACCCTTGCCGCTCTTTTAAATGAATTAAACATTGACGCTCAAAGGGTGGCAGTGGAGTTAAATATGAATATTGTAGAAAATGGCGAATATGCACAAAGAGTATTAAAAGATGGCGACACCCTTGAGATCATCAGCTTTGTTGGAGGAGGAACTAATGGATGACAAATTAATAATCGCTGGAATAGAATTTAAGTCGCGCCTCTGGGTTGGCACAGGGAAATACAAGGACTTTGAGGAGACAAAAAAAGCAATAGAGGCATCAGGCGCAGATGTTGTGACGGTTGCTGTAAGACGTGTGAATATTACTGACAGGAGCAAGGAGAATCTTTTGGATTACATTGACCCAAAGAAATACAAGATACTCCCAAACACAGCAGGCTGCTACACAGCAGAGGATGCGATAAGAACAGCAAGGCTTGCAAGGTCAGCAGGGGTCTCGGACATGGTGAAGCTTGAGGTCATAGGCGATGAGAAGACACTATTTCCGGATAACGAAGCGCTCCTTGAGGCGGCAAAGGTTTTAGTGAAGGAGGGATTTATTGTTTTTCCATATACCAACGACGACCCGATAATGGCAAAAAAATTGCAGGATATTGGCTGTGCAGCAGTGATGCCGCTTGCAGCGCCAATCGGCTCAGGACTTGGCATAAGGAATCCATATAATTTAAAGATTATACTTGAGACGATATCTCTTCCAATTATTGTAGATGCAGGTGTCGGCACTGCTTCTGATGCTGCAATTGCAATGGAGCTCGGCTGCGATGCTGTTTTGATGAATACAGGGATTGCAGGCGCTAAAGACCCGATTAAGATGGCAGAGGCAATGAAGCATGCAATTATTGCAGGAAGGCTTGCATACAAGGCAGGAAGGATGCCTATGAAGTTATACGCATCTGCAAGCAGCCCATTGGAAGGAAAGATCGGTGCCTGAGCCTCTGTTCAGATTGTATCTAATAACAGACCGTCATCAGACAAGCGGAAGGTCGCTGATAGATATTGTTAAAGAGGCGCTCGCTGGCGGCGTTAAGGCAGTTCAATTGAGAGAAAAGGATTTGCCAATAAGGGAATTACTACTGCTTGCAGAAGAGATGCGTAAGATAACAAAAGAGGCAGGGGCATTGCTATTTATAAATGGAAGGATAGATGTTACAATGGCAGTTGAAGCTGACGGTATACACCTTGGACAGTCGGACTTGCCTGTTGATGTTGCAAGGAATATAGTCGGCAATCGTTTTATGATTGGTGTTTCAACACATAATCTAATAGAGGCAAAAGAGGCAGAGACAGGCGGTGCAGACTTTATCACCTTTGGTCCTGTTTACGAGACACCATCAAAGCTTAAATATGGGAAAGCAATAGGGATAGAAGCATTGAAAGAAGCTAAAGGTGGGGTTTCAATTCCAGTTTATGCCATAGGCGGGATAAAAAGTGGGGATATTAAGCAAATTTTAGAAGCAAGGGCAGATGGTGTGGCGATAATATCAGCCATAATAGGGGCAAAGGAACCAAAAAAGGCAGTGGAGGAGTTATTAAAATATACACCCTCCCCTTAGTCCCCTCCCATCAAGGTAGGGGAGATAAATAATTCCCCTCTCCCTTTGCGGGAGAGGCAAACTTTTTTCCCTCTCCCCTTGTGGGAGAGGGTTAGGGTGAGGGGTGAGAGGTAACCATGACACAAATATCAGAAGCAAAAAAAGGCAACCTAACAAAAGAAATAACAGAGGTCGCAAGTGCGGAGGGTATCACACCTTCTGAAATACAGAAGGGCATTGCTGAAGGAACTATTGTCATCAGCAAAAACAATCTTCATAATATAAAACCGCTCGGCATCGGCAAAGGCCTGCGCACAAAGATTAATGCGAACATCGGGACATCAAAGGACTATAATGATATTGAAAAAGAAATAAAGAAGCTAAGGGTTGCAATTGAGGCTGGTGCTGATGCTGTCATGGATTTAAGCACAGGCGGGGATATAAAAGGTATCCGCTCTCAGATACTAAAGGAATCCACTGTCTCTATAGGCACAGTCCCAATCTATCAGGCAATGGTTGCGGCAGGCGAGAGCTACGGAAATATTGCAAAGATGACAGAGGATGATCTGTTTCATGTTATAGAGGAACATGCACAAGAGGGTGTTGATTTTATCACTGTGCATTGCGGTGTAACATTAAAGACACTGCAGGTTCTGAAAGGAGAGGGAAGGCATCTTGATATTGTAAGCAGGGGCGGCGCGCTCCTTGTTGAATGGATGATATATAATGGAAAGGAGAATCCCTTATATAAAGATTATGGAAGGCTCCTTGAGATTGCAAAAAAATATGACCTTGTGTTATCCTTGGGCGACGGCTTAAGGCCTGGCTGCCTTGCTGATGCAACAGATAGGGCGCAGATACATGAGCTTATCACACTCGGTGAGCTTACAGAGATTGCATGGGCAGAGGGTGTTCAGGTAATGATTGAAGGGCCCGGCCATGTGCCGATTAATCAGATAGAGACAAATGTAAGGATACAAAAGGAGCTATGCAAAGGAGCGCCATTTTATGTATTGGGCCCGCTTGTAACAGACATTGCACCCGGCTATGACCATATCACCTCTGCCATTGGCGCCGCAATTGCCGGCTCTGCTGGCGCAGATTTTCTATGCTATGTAACCCCATCAGAGCATCTGCGGCTTCCTACAGTGGAGGATGTAAGAGAGGGTGTTATTGCATCAAAGATTGCTGCACATGCAGCAGATATTGCAAAAGGGGTGAAGGGCGCCTTGCAAAAGGACATTGAAATGGCAAAGGCAAGAAAGAGGCTTGACTGGGAGGCGCAGATAAACCTGTCTGTTGACCCTGAAAAAGCAAGAAGATTAAGAACAGAGGGCAAACCCTCTGATGAAACAGTCTGCTCCATGTGTGGCGAATATTGCGCTATAAAGGTGGTAAATGAATATCTTAAGAAATAAATCGGTAATTGCAGCATTTATTTTCTTTTTCTTTACCTTTAGCCTTTCGCCTTTAGCCTTTAGCCTTAATTCGTCTATTAAAACCTCTTTTAAACCAGAAAAGATAAAACAAGGCGATATACTTTATCTCACAGTGAAGGCAAACCCGGGTGTATATAGAACAGAAGGGACATTTCTAAATAAGCCCATCCCTTTTTATGAAAATTCCAATAAAGAGAAGGCTGCATTGATTGGCATTGACATGAATACTGAGCCGGGTGTGTATACACTTTCCATTACCTTTGAGAATGAAAAAGGCAAGAAGATAAAAAAGAACTATAAAGTAAAGGTAAGACCTGCTAAGTTTGGGATACAGCGATTAACCCTTCCAAAAGAGATGGTGGAGCTTGATGAGGAAACCTTAAAAAGGGTGAGGGCTGAGCAGGAAAAGATTGGAAAGGTGTGGGATATCTTCACAGAAGAATATCTCTGGGAAGGGAATTTTATTGCGCCTGCAGAGGGGGAATTATCCAGCAATTTTGGTCTGAGAAGGATAATAAACGGCGAGCCGAGGAATCCCCATAATGGCATTGACTTTGCAGCGCCTGAGGGTGCGCCTGTCTATGCGCCAAATCACGGCAGGGTAGTGTTTATTGATGAACAATTCTTTAGCGGCAAGAGCCTTATCATTGACCACGGCCGTGAGTTATTTAGCATGTATTTTCACCTCTCAGAGATTGTGGTAAAAGACGGAGAGGAGATAAAGAAAGGCCGGCTAATTGCAAAGGTGGGAAAGAGCGGCAGGGCAACAGGCCCGCATCTTCACTGGGGGATGCGGTTGAATGGGGCGCGGGTGAATCCCATATCTATTGTGAATCTGCCCTTAGAATAGGCAATCATTGACTTTTTACAGGAATACAGTATAATCTATGCCAATGCGTAAATTTAAAAATAGTATTATAATTTTTCTTGCAGTAATCTCACTTCTCTCCTGCTCAAAGGCAGTCAAGCCTTCTGAGGATGTTGTAAGGATTAAGGCAATATTAAACACCATCACAAAGCTGCAGAAGAATTATAATGAAAAGGATTTAGCGGCTTTTGTGACATTTGTTTCTCCCAAGTATAATTCCTCATTTAAAAATAGTGTTGAAAAGGGGATGCTGGAGTTTGATGAACTTAATCTCACAATCCATGTAGACAGGATCAATATGGATAGGGATGGCGCAGGTGTGAGCCTTGCATGGGAAGGGGAATGGAAAAAGGCAGATAAAAAAATCAGTAAAAGCGGCAATGCAATATTTGCGTTTACAAATGATGCTGAACCTAAATTAACAGGCATATCAGGCAATAACCCCTTTGATTATTACTCCATTTCTCCTATCAGACCTGAAAGACCTTCAGAATAAAACAGTCTATGCAAAAAAAGAGAATGTTAACAGATTTTTTAGTCCTCGGCAGCGGTGTCGCCGGGCTCAGGGCTGCTATAGAGCTTTCGCGATACGGAGATGTTTTTGTTGTAACAAAGGAGAGGCCGGCAGAAGGAAGCACAGGCTATGCACAGGGCGGCGTGGCTGTAGCGCTGAGCGACGAGGACACAATCGGCTTTCACTATAAGGATACCATAAAGGCAGGGGCAGGCCTCTGCAATGAAAAGGCCGTGAAAATACTTGTAAGAGAGGGGCCCGAGCGGATACTTGAGCTAATGAGGTGGGGCGCAAAGTTTGATATGAAAGGTGAAAAGCTCTCCTTTGGAAGGGAGGCTGCCCACAGTATAGACAGGATCATACATGCAAAGGGGGATGCCACAGGCGAAGAGATAGAGACTGCCCTCCTTAATAAGGTCAAATCCCTTCCAAATATCTCTAAGCTTCCATTCTGTTTTACCATTGACCTGATCGTTAAGAATAAAATATGCCGGGGAGCGCTCCTTTTATCATATCAGGGCGAGAT
>CAKKST010000276.1 GCA_919903585.1 Nitrospiria bacterium
AGTTCAGGGAGCTGAATGAGTGGATGGACGGAAGCAGTGTTAGCTACAGGGACAGGATAGAGAGGCACAAGATTCCGAATATCCCAAAATTCACTCCTGTTGTGAAGAGGCTCTTTGGAAAAGAGGCTGTTAATGAGTACCTCCAGCATTTAAAGGACGATTACGAGGATCATATTGTTTTAAGGATTATTAAGAGGTTAATGGGCTGGAAGATATAGGGGTTTCGCATATTCTCAAAGGTTAAGGAAAAGGGGAGATTCTCGCTAACAATATCATGCTGCTTCTGATAACAACTGCCTCTGCCGGCACACTGATTGGCAAAAGGATTGTAAGCAAATTTTCACATAAGGCATTTAAGCTCTATGTGGCAGGGGCGATTATTATAATCGGTATATTCTTAAGTTTAAGAATCATTTAAATGTGCGGAGGCTTGCAATGGCTGCTTCTAACCTTGATGTTGTAACAGGTGCCTTTGGCTACACGGGCAAATACATAGCTGAACGTCTCCTTTCAATGGGGAGAAAGGTTAGAACCATCACAGGACATCCTGATCGGCCTGATCCCTTTGGCGGCCGTGTGGAGGCATTTCCATTTAACTTTGACAATCCTTCAAAATTGGTAGAAAGCCTGAAAGACGCAGCCACTTTATACAATACCTACTGGATACGCTTTGACCATGAAGGTATTACCTTTGATAAGGCAGTGGAGAATACAAAAATACTTATCAAAGCAGCAGAGGATGCAGGTATCAAAAGGATTGTACATATAAGCATCACCAATCCATCTGAGGATTCATACCTTCCATATTTCAGAGGGAAAGGTATCCTTGAAAAGGCAATCATCAATTCAAGACTATCTTACGCAATAATCAGGCCCACTGTAACATTTGGGCTTGAGGATATTTTGATAAATAATATTGTCTGGCTGTTAAGAAAATTCCCTGTATTTGCCATTCCCGGAACAGGTGAGTATAAACTCCAGCCTGTTTTTGCCGGGGATGTGGCAGATATAGCAGTTAATGCTGGTCAGAAGGATAGCAACTTGATTATTGATGCAGTCGGCCCTGAGATTTATACATTTGAGGAATTAGTTAAACTGATTGCTAAAAACATCCACAGCAAGGCAAGAATAGTTTATGCCCCCCGCAGGATGGCGCTCTCTATCTCAAAAATAATCGGTTATGTTGAAAATGATGTATTACTCACAAGAGATGAGATAGAGGGGCTGATGGCAAACCTTCTTATTTCTGACAAGCCTGCCACTGGAAAGATACGCTTTTCCGACTGGTTTTCCGAAAACGCCGACAAAATAGGAACCCGCTACTCCTCAGAACTAAAGAGACATTATAGATAGAAAGTAGTATTTACCGGCAAATACTGAGACTAAAATTAACTATATAAACCGAATATCCTCGGTAGAGTTCTTTAAGACAAAAACCCGTTCTGTATTGCTCCCAGCATCAGATGGAAAGGTAAAGAAGCCTGACCTTTCAGGGGAATATCCTGATGTGTATCCTATAAGGGTCTCGCCATCCTTAAAACGGACCTGTATTTTTTTACCAATTCCCATCCTTTCAGTATCCGTCCGTTCTTTATAATTTCTATTACCCTCAAAGCTCTTAACAAAAAAGATTCCTTTAAGTTTCAGCAGATCAATTTCTGTGGCCGTACCATTGTCCTTATCCCTTACATGGAACAAATTTTTATTGGGGAAGAAGTTGTCTGTAAAGCCTTTCATTATTTTTCCATCAATGAAGTGCAGAACAATTCTATTTTGCATAGACGATCCTCCTTTCTAAGCAGAAATTATACCATATTACTTATAAATAAGTCCAGTTTTTTAAGTTGATTAGGTAGTTTGCCAGTGGGACCAGTGGGAATAGAAGAGAATAATTTTATTGGCGTCCCCAGCGGGATTTGAACCCGCGTTGCCGCCGTGAAAGGGCGATGTCCTGGGCCGGGCTAGACGATGGGGACTTTTGGTGAGCCGCCTGGGAGTCGAACCCAGCACACCCGCCTTAAAAGGGCGGTGCTCTACCAACTGAGCTAGCGGCTCATAAAAAAGAACTGTTATTTATAACAGAGTTGTTAAATTATGTCAAGAACGGACATTACTTGGAAACCCCGGCCTTTGACCGGGAGGCCTCATGACTCCTCTTAAAGGGATTGTTTATTATAATTGTTTCTGACCGCTTTTGTCCAGTGGAAACCATGTCTGCCTTAACACCTGCTAATTCAGAGAGCCGCTTAAGATACTGTTTCGCCTTTTCAGGGAACAACTCATAATCTGTTATGCCTGATGTATCCTCGTTCCATCCCTCCATTACATCATAAACAGGCTCGCACTCTTCAAGTATATTAAGCTCTGACGGCATTTCCGCAAAGATCCTGCCTTTGTATTTGTATCCAGTGCATATCTTAATCTCCTTATACGCATCAAGGACATCCAGCTTTGTAATTACAATCCCTGACAGGCCGTTTATCCTCACTGCATATTTCACAACAACTGCGTCAAACCAGCCGCATCTCCTCGGCCTCCCGGTAGTGGCTCCGTACTCCTTGCCGCGTTCCCTCATTAATTCTCCATCCTTATCCGTCAGCTCTGTTGGAAATGGGCCGCTTCCAACTCTCGTTGTATATGCCTTTACAATTCCTACTACCTCATCTATCTTTGTAGGGCCGATACCTGCGCCTGTGCATGCGCCTCCTGCAGTTGCATTTGATGAGGTAACATAGGGGTATGTCCCATGGTCTACATCAAGCAATGTGCCCTGCGCGCCTTCAAAGAGTATGTTCTTGCCTTCATCCGCTGCCCTGTTTATAATAAGCGATGTATCTGTAATATAGTCCTTTAATATCCGGGCATAGTCCATGTATTTGTCATAGATATCTTTAAAGCCAAGCGGCTCTATTTTGTAAAGCCCTTTTAAAAGAGCGTTTGTCTCCTCAAGATTCGCTTTGAGTTTCTCTGAAAAAAGCTCAGGGTGTAAGAGGTCAGCCATGCGTATGCCGATCCTTGCCATCTTGTCAACATAGGCAGGCCCGATCCCCCTGCCTGTTGTCCCGATTCTCCTTGTGCCCTTTACCCTTTCACTCTCCTTATCAATTGCCCTGTGATATGGCATGATAAGATGCGCAGCCTTGCTGATAAAGAGATTGTTGTCAACCTTTACACCCTTTGCCCTCAGGCCGTCTATCTCCTCTATCAGGGCCTCGGGATCAATTACCATGCCATTGCCAATAATACATATCTTATCAGGATGGAGGATGCCTGAAGGTATCAGATGAAGGATATACTCCTTATCCTCTATTACCACGGTGTGGCCTGCATTATGGCCGCCCTGATAACGCACCACCATATCAGCATCCATAGTAAGGATGTCCACTATCTTTCCCTTGCCTTCGTCTCCCCACTGTGCGCCTACAATAATAACATTCGCCATAGATTGCTCCTTTGGACACAAAAAAATCGGGTGATTATCACCCGATTTTTTACCAATTCTATTACCTATCTTATCCTGTTGTCAAGAAAAATCCCTTTAATAGGGGCTCATGCTCTTATAATCCTTTGGCGGAAGAAAGAGGGGCTGCTCAATATCTGCCTTCCTGATGTTTTTATATGCTATAGAGGTCTTTATGCCGAGATAGGAAATATTTTCCGACTTCACAATCAGATCATTCAGTTCCTTTGCCACCCAGACTGTGCTATGTGTCACCCTGCCCACCATTGTTATCTTTATCTCGTAAATAGCGCACTTATACCCCTCATAATCCTCTTCCCCTATTTTTTTCTTTTCTACAGTCTTTACTGGTTTTTTTCCGGATTGATCCTTTTTTGCATCTTTGGTCTTTTTATTTTCATCAACAGTATCTTCCATTTTCAGGGCATCTTTTATCATGTCCTCTTCCTTTGTCAGATCCTGAAGGATGTACACCTTTAGGGCATCATATACAACATATTTCTTTTTGGTATCATAATTCAGTATCTCAATTACCTTGCCCTCTTTCGTCTCTTCTTCATAGCGGATATTCTTGCCATCGTAGAAATATTTTCTAATGGTTTTTATCTCTTTCCCCGCAGGGTCATTAGTTATGGTCTCCACATCACTGATAATTCCGGCATGGGCAGAAAACGGCATTGCAAACAGAGAAAAGAGCAGAAAAAATGGTAAAACAAATCCTTTAAATCTCATATCTTCTTAAACCTCCCTGTATTTATATTTTTTTAAGGTAAAATAGATTAATGATGAGGATAAAAAAATCAGAGAGCCTGCAAGCGCTATAAAGGCGCCCTCATCCTTCTGGACATCAAGTATAACATATTTTTTGGCTGGAAAACCAACTAAAAATACCCTTGTCTTTGTGCCGCTGAAGGGCTCCCTTTTGAAATCCCTGTAAAAGGCCCAGCTTTTGGATACTAACTTATCATCCTTATATAAAAGGAGTTCAACCGCAGGATTATTGAATTGCGGGCTTCTTGAATAGGCCTCGCCATCAGAGGTTGTATCAAAATCAGGGAATAATCTTCCTATTTGCAAAGAATATCCTGTCTCCGGGAGGGCTATCCTCTCGTCAAAACCAAGTGAGTATATCTTGCCTTCTTTTTCTCCGCCAATCAAAAGATTCGCACCGGACACGGCCTCGCCTGAATCTACCTGATAAAGATATGCGCCCTTATGTGAAAGTGGATGGTTAACCATTACGGCTTTATTTAATACATCCCTTCCATCTTCTATTACAGTCAGCTTGCTCTCAAAGTCTTTAGGATAACCATTGGGATAATATTCAACCTTCAGGTCATCAAGCCTGATGTAATAGTCCATATAAGGAACTTTAAGAGGGACGCCCTGATATGCAATATTCCCCTTTGACTTAAATCCGGTTGTGCTGCTTATTAAATGTCCGGCCAACACAATAAGAAAACCAAGATGCATTGCATAGGAGGTCAGTTCTATCCATAGCCTCTTTCTCAACCGCTTTCTGAGGGCAAAAAGCGATAGCGCCCTGTCTGTATTGCAAAGGACTGTATTTATGCCGAGAAGGAATGTAATTAATATTAGGGCAAAGAGCCACCAGCTTGCCTTAATATTTGTTAGTCCATAGGCATATAACCATTTAAATAAGACCTCCTGATTTATCCCATCAAGCAGAGGATTCCCCTGCATGATAAATGAACCTATTAGAGCCACAAACACAAAGACAAGAATAAGATAGATGCCTAATCTTAATGAGATAAGGAGATACCAGAGATTCTTCATTATTTCTTATAATACCCCTTTTCAAGATATTCTTTCAGGGCAGCAGCGTTTAACCCTCCAACTATTTCAGTTTCGTACTTAGAATAATCAAAAAAGACTTAACAGTCAATAAGTATTAGCAGATGTTTCACAGCCTGTTGAAAAAGCCCTGATAATGATAAAGACACACCTTGTTACCAGACAGTTACAATTTTGCATTACCGATAGAAGCTTGCCTTGACAGGGAGGGGGTATTTCGGGTATATGTATTATATATGGGGTTTGAGTAATGGGGGTATTTTCAGCAGCAAATAAGGGTCTCCTTTCTGTTATTGTTTCCCTAACTCTTGCGATAGTAATAAGTGCAAATGCCTATGGAAAATCCTTAAGCCCTGAAGAGAAACTCTATACCGTCGGGATTGGCGCCTATGAAGACAGGCTGTGGGATGCTGCTATACTGGCATTTAACAGATTCCTTGCTGAATATCCGCAAAGCGATAAGGCAGAAGAGGCAATGCACCTTCTTGGTGTTTCCTATTTTCAGGCAAAGGACTACCAGCAGGCAGAAAAGGCGCTAAAAGAATTTCTTGAAAAATATCCCAAGGGCACAAGGACACAACTGGTTCTTATAAAACTTGGCGATACTCATCTAAAATTAGATAATAAAAAAGAGGCAATTGATATATTCCAGCGCCTTTCATCATTAAAGGAGATAGACAAGAATGCAGATGCGGCAATATTTGCCCTTGCAGAGACATATATAAAACAGGGGATGTATAAAGAGGCTGCTGAAGAGCTCATAAGGTTTTCCGAGAGATTCCCTGAGAGTAAATTTAAAAACGAATCCTATTACTGGGCAGGGGAGGCGTTATTTAATTTAGAGAGATATAGAGAGGCAAAGGGATACTACAAAAAATTCTTTGAATCCTCTTCAGGGCATGCATTATCAGATGACGCATTGAACGGGATTGCATGGTGTGAATACAGAAGCAATGATCTAAAGTCAGCCCTTTTTACTTTCAACAAGCTTGCGTCTCTTTATCCAAGGAGTGAACTGGTCCCTGCGGCGCTTTACAGGAGCGGGAATATTTATCTTAGATTCTCCAAAAATAATGACGCCATAAAGACATTTCAAAGATTAGTTGCTGGCTATCCCAACGAAAGAATAGCTATTGATGCGCACCTTGAGCTGGGGAAATTATACTATCAGAGAAAGGAATACGCAAAGGCCATTCCCCATCTGGAAAAGGCAGAGGCCTCTGAGGTTATGGAGATGAAGACAGAGGCGAGCTATTGGCTGGGGGAATCAGAGGCAGCAAAGGAGAATTATAAGGGCGCTATAAGCGCCTTTGAGAAGATAGTCGGCTACGGGATTCAGGATGCTTCATGGCTGCCGCTTGTCTATGTTAAGATTGGGGTGAATAAAGAGAGGCTGAAGATGACGGATGATGCCTTATCAGCATATCAAAAGGCTCTGGAGATAGTTAATGACGGTGAATTAAAATCCTTTGCAGAGGAGAGGGTAAGGATATTAAAGGCAAAGGGAGCAAGTAAGAATTGAAAATTGCAAATTGTAAATTGAAAATTTCAAAGTAAGGTTTCAAATGAAAAGCGTAAAATTATTTCTTGCCATATTATTCTGTTCCTCTATATTTATACCCCCCGCATACGCAGAGGAGGAGAAGGGGAAGGTTATTGTACGGCTTCCTGAGTTCATTATATTTTCTGAGGAGCAGCTTCAGGAGCCGCCTGTCAAGAGGCCCGAAAAGGCGCAGCCCTTTAAAGACATGAAGGGGTTAAAAGAGGATATTCAGGCGCCTGACTCTGAAACTGCGCCGGACATTGAGGCAAAGGAGAAGCTAAAAAAGAAGACGCCGTCAGAGAGAGACACAGGATGGGTCTATGGCAACAGCGTTGCCTTGCTGCTGGTGAAGATAACAGGCGAGGAGCCGGCTGATGAGGCGGTATTTAAGTCAGGGCTATATTTTTTTAAGAATGAGGATTATAAAAAGGCGGTTGATGCCTTTAAGAAGGTAATAAAAAAATATCCTGAAAGCGAACTTGTCTCCGCTGCCGCCTACTGGATTGGCGAGTCAAATTATGCAATGGGCAGGCTAAAGGACGCCATTGATGTTTATGAGGAGATAATAAGTAAGTATCCGAATTCCGATTACTGGGATTATGCCCAATATTCGCTCGGCTGGCTGTATGTAAATGAAGGTGATTATAAAATGGCTATACAGCATTTTACAAAGGCCACGCAGTCACCTTCAATGAGCCTTGCATACTCTGCCCAGTTCTGGGTGGGCGACTGCCTTATGAGGCTTAAAAGATATGAGGATGCTATTAAGATATTCCAGACATTAACCTATCCAACCGTTTCAACAAAGCACCTGAAGGAAGATATATTTTTTGACGGTGTGGAAAAACTTTTGGCAGAAAAGGTTACATACAGGCAGTTTATTTCCCGATTTCCCTTTCCTGAGAGCCTTATAATAAATAGCGCCATGTACGGCCTCGGGGTTGCAGGGGTCGGGATGGAGACTCACAACGTTTCTTTCACGAAGGAGAGCATAAAGGGGATCAAGGATATTACATGGGGCATCAGCATTAATACAGACAGGCAATATTTAGAGGCGGCGCTTTACAGGAGCGCCCTTGCTTATATTGCATTAAATAAGATGGATAAGGCAAGGGAGGAAGGGAGAAGGTTAAGGGGTATTAATCCCCAGACCGCATTTTCTGATTATATAGAGATGGAGGTCGGCCTTTACTATTACAAAAACAGGGATAAGGCGGCTGCGTTAAAGATATTTCAGGGTATTTCAAGAAGTACGCTTCAAAAGGAGATAGTGCCGGTTGCAGAGTTTATGATCGGCGAGATACTCTATAAAGAGGGAAGGCTGATGGAGGCGCTGGCAAGTTATGAGAAGGCTGAGAAAAATGATGAGAGGCCGGCGCTCGGCAATGCGGCTGCGTATAAATCTTCAATCATATTGTATCAGAGGAAGGATTATAAAAGGGTTCTGGAAAAGCTTATGCCTGTAAGGAATAAGAGGCCGCTTATAAAATACAAGGACGATATAAACTATATGATAGCTGAATCGCTTACAGGCGCTGAAAAATACGATGAGGCCCTGTCGCATTATCAGGCAATACCGAATGCAAGCCCCCTTGCCGAGAAGGTGCAATACGGAAGGGCATGGGCTTATTATAAGAAAGGAAAGTGGAAAGAGGCAGCAGAGTCATTTGATGTATTTTTGGAGAGATATCCAAAAAGCCCGCTCAGGGAAGATGTCTTGTTCCGCCTCTCCGACTCTTATCTCAGCATGAAGGATTTTAAGGGGTATTATAATGCCTATGCGCAGCTCTTAAAGGAGTACCCAAAGAGCGGGCTGAATACAGAGATAGCCCTTCAGGCAGGCCTTTCCATGTACAGGGTAGAGAAGTTTGAGGATGCAGCAGGCATCTTTAAGAATATTGCTGCCGCATCTCCAAAATCAAAGGAGGCGGTGGAGGCATCCTTCCGCCTCGGCTGGACATATTTCAGGATGAATGATTATAAAAAGGCCATATCAGAATTTACCAGCCATATAATAAACTATCCTGAAAGCAAATTTTCAGCAGAGGCATTGCTTAAGATAGGGGATTCATACTACAACATGAAGGAATATCCAAAGGCGCTGCAATATTATAACAGCATAAAGAGCAAACATCCTAACAGCCTGCAATTAAAGGATGCAGAATACGGCGCCATCCTCGCACACAAACAGCTCGGCAACAGCGAGGCTGCAATGTCAGAGGTGGAGGGATTTGTAAAAAGGAATCCGAAGGCAGCAATGTCGATCACACTGCAATTTCAGATGGCAGAGGAGCTTGAGGCAAAAAAGAAGATGAGCGAGGCCCTTCTTGCATACAGAAAGGCGCTTGCAATATCTGAGGCCGGCGAGTTTGCGGATATTGCCCTTTATAGGATCGGCAGGATTCTCTTTGATGGGAAGGAGTTTTATAATGCCATTACATCCTTTAATCAGCTTTTATCACAATATCCAAAGAGTACATATATAACCGATGCCCGCTATAAAATAGCCGAGGCATATTTTTTACTTGGCGAATATGAGAAGGCAATCGGTAAATATAAAGACTTTATATCCCTCTATTCAGAAAATCAGAATGTCTCCGAGGCCATGTTTAAGATTGCCCAATCACATGAAAAATCAAAAAGGGCTGATGATGCAATAAGGGCCTACAATGAATTTATTAAGAAATCCCCGCAGGACAAGATGGTTCCATTCGCATATCTTGCATTAGGCGGACACTATTATGCTAAAATAGATAATAAGGCCGCAGCCAGCGCCTATCAGAAGGCCGCAGACCTTTTGGATGATGATATAGCGGCAGAGGCGCAATTCAGGCTTGCCGAACTCGCTCTTGCAGATGGAAGGGCTGATGATGCAAAGATAGAATTTATGAAGGTATACTATCTTTATCCTGATATAGATAAATGGGCGTCTCTGGCACAGTTAAAGACAGCAGAGATATACGAAAAAGAAAAGAAGGCAGAGACAGCCTTTGCGCTATACCAGAGGATAATGGATAAGGCAAAGAACAAGGAAGATGTAAAAAAGGCGTCCGATGCCGCCAGAGATATTGGGGGGACGATTAATAGATGAAAAGCGTTTCTCTTTCTACAGGGGCAGTTAAAATAGATTATTATGGCAGCAGGATAACAAAGGAGATTGTAGCCTCTTCAACGTTACATTTTGTTTTAGTCATTTTACTGATGTTTGCCCCTCCTTTGCTTATACAGAAGAATGAACCAACTATTACAGAGATCACAATAGTTGACAATCTTGAGCCAATACCATTTCCGGTTATCAGGTCTGAGCCTTCTGCGCCAGCAGGGGCTCCTCCGCCTCCGGCAGTCAGGATACCAAAGGGAAGCGGTCAGCCGTCAACAGGGAAGGGGCTTGTAGATGATGCGTCTGTCAGGGACATCAAGGCAGGCTTTGGTATTCCAACAAAGGCAGGGTTAGGCGCTAAAGAAGGGGCGTCATTTTCTCAAAGGGGTTCTGACCTTGATGCGCCAATACCGAGGGCAACCCCTATCAGAGAGGCGAAGAATGCCAATATAGGAATCCCCGGCGGGAAGGGCGCTGATGCTGCCCCAAGCGGGACAGTGGGAATAAAGGGGACTGCCGGGAAGAGGAGGGTCATATTCAGGCCGTCCCAGCCTGCTGTGGATACATCAGTGAATATCACCGTTGAGCTTGAGTTTGCCATCCTGCCTGACGGCGCTGTTGTAAATGTGGTGCCTTTACGCAAGGCAGATTCAAAGCTTGATGAGATTGCCATCAGGTGGTTGAAGAACTGGCGTTTTAATTCGGTTTCAGATGAGGACAAAACAGAGTATGTCGGAACAATACCAATAACATTCAGGGTAATAAGATGATCAAGAAGTTCTGATAGACAGGACATTCTTGTCCTGCCAGTAGGGGCAATTCATGAATTGCCCCTACTGGCAGGGTTTAAACCGTGCCTACAAAAGCCTCACAAAGGATGATGAAAGTCCCCCTTTATCCCCCTTTTCCAAAGGGGGATTTGATTTCCCCTCTTTGGTAAAGAGGGGTGAGGGGAGATTTTGCAAATAGTATGTCTTCTTACTAATGAACTTATTAGTTATAGCCTTACTCAAAATCCGCATATATCTCGCCGAGGTTTATACCTGCGGCTTTGAGCTTTGCATATCTGTTTTTGATTGAAAGCTTTGCCTCAAGGAGTTCAGGGCTGTGGCTTCCGTTTCGTATTGCCACTGACGCCTCTATAAATGCAGCAAGCTCATCCGCAGCCTTGACGATCTCACCATCCCTCGGGTTATAAATGTCATCATTGTATTTATCATTAATCTCACTGCTTGTAGTCTTTTTCATCCTTCCATCTATGGCAGCAAGGCTGTCAAATTCATTTTCTGTAAACATCCTTATCTCAGGATGCCATGATTCAGGGATTAATCCATAGACCTCCTTTTCCATCTCCTCCCTTTCATATTCCTTCAGCAGATCAAGCAGTCCCTCCACAGAGCGTTTTACAGGGGATATGATATCCCGTGTCAGCACCTCGGGGAGGTCATGAAAGAGGCCTGTAAAGTAATTATTAACCCGCCTTTTTTCACATGCAGTTATTTCAAGTGAAAACAGATAGGCCAGTATTGCAACAAACAGTGAGTGTCCCATAACAGAGGTCTTTGGTATCCTGTGAAGGTTTGCCCAGCGGATCTGAAATCTCAACTGTCCGCAGAGGTCAAGGAAGTTCCTGTATTTTGCGTGTTTTATTAACTGCTCCATTCCTTTAAGATCATAATACTCCTCCTGCCTTTCCTGCAGGCCCTGCTTTATGGAATCAATCTCATAGCCATTCGGATTTGCCCTTTCTATGATATCAAATTCCCATTTCGTTGCATAAAAATGGGCTGCGCCCAGTATCCTTCTGTTAATGCCCTTTGAATCATTTGTAAAGTAGTCCTGAAACCTTTTGTAAAATTCCTTGCCCAGAGGCAGAAGGATAGGCTCAAGCTGATTGAATACCCATTCATTCAACTGCCTGTATTTGGCAGGGTTCTCTTTTATCTTATAAAAAATCGGCGGTTTCAAGTCAGTGATAACAATTCTTTGCAAAAGCTCAAAGAGCCCCCCTTCAATAATCTCTATCCAATTAAAGTCTTCTCTCTTTTCCTCAAACTTGCCGAGGAAATAGGCAATGACCATCTTGTGGGCCTGTTTGTCAAGCTCGGCTAATTCCATAGGCCGCACCTTATCATTCCATCTCTGGATATAAGCGGCATCAAAGATCTTTAAGAGTAGTGATTTTCTTATCATCGGAGATTAATCATTGTCCTATTTAGGCCTTACATGACAGCGGTTGCAGTATTGAAGCGGAAAGGCAACGGTCCCATGACACCTGCCGCAGAATTCTCCTGCGAATATCTTCTCCATTGTAACGCCATTGCTCCCCTTCTGCGCCTTGAATATCTTTGGATGGCAGTTGCTGCAGTCAAGCCACTGTGTATGCTGATAATGCGGATAAACCACATTGGGCATTGTCTTTGTATAAAAGACAATATCAAGATTAAGCGGAGGGGACTTTGGAGGAGACTTTGGGTCAATAGCATCGCGAGGCTTGATTATACCGCTGTTTATTGCAGTGACCCAGTCAATAAAGCCATCCTCTGTTCGGGGCAGATACGAAAAGGCCTGAGGCTGATTTTCCACTGCTTTAAAAACCAATTCTTTTTTTGTGCAGCTTGCAAGCATCAATGGTATTGTAAGAAGGAGAAAAGACGTGATAATCAATTTTAAAACATAATTCATATATACCACATTATTTATTTGTCCCACGCCTTGGGGTGTAGGGGTTCAAAATTTTGAACCCCTATTTTTTTGTCGTTTCACCTGAATGGCACCTCTCACATTTAAGCAGCGGGTATGCTGTCTTTCCGTCATGGCACTTGCCGCAGTACAGTCCCTTGGAATTTTTAGACATATTTATATCATTGCCGCCCTTCTTCTTGACAAATATTGCATCGTGGCACTCCTCGCATTTATTCCGCTTGCTGTGAAGCCCATGGGTGAAAACCACAGGCTTCATATCATACTTCTCCGCATACCTGTTGAAAACCATCTTCTCTTCAAGTGCAGAGACACTATTAAGGGGAAGATAAAGCGCTGTAAATATTGTAACGATAAAGGCTATCAAAAATCTCATAATCATCTTAACGAATCGGCGAAAGGGTGAAACGGTGTTTCTCCGCTTCCCCGCATCGCCCCTTCCCCGTTTCAATTATTAATTATTTCGCTCCCTTTGGCCTAACATGGCAGCGCTGACAGTCTGTAAGCGGGAAGGCCACTTTGTCATGGCATCTGCCGCAGTACTGGCCTGCTGCAATCTTTGCCATTGTCATATCAGGATTTCCGCCAGCCTTCATATTAAAGATAGCAGGGTGGCAGTTTGTGCAATTAAGCCAGTATGTATGGATAAAATGCGGGAATACCACATCCTCCATTGAGGCGCTCTTTGTTTTGATGACAACATCCATTGGAAACGGTGGGGCTACAGGCGCATTGGGGTCTAATGACTCCCATGGCTTTATCTTCCCCTCCTTAACAATAGCCGCCCAGTCAATCAAGCCATATTTATCTTTGGGAAGATTTGCAAGCTCAAGCGCCATAGGATGCGCTGCCATGCCTGCCTTTTCTGCTGCGCCAACTACCTTAGTAGGATCCCCTGTCCCTGCAATCTGTCCTGTGCTGTCAAGATATATGGCCTGTGACGGGTCAATTTGGGGCGACTTTGCTGCTGCCTTTGCAGTCGCCTTCTCTGCAGGCTTTTCATCCTTCTTTGCTGTCTCTGCTGGTTTTTTCTCAACTACCTTTTGCGGTTCAGCCTGAGGCGCGGTCTCTTTTTTTGCCTCTTTTGCCTCTGGCGCCTTTGCCTTCTGCGGCGTGGCACAACTGTTTATTGCAAAAACAAAAATAACAGCTATTGCAATCCCTGATATATTTTTAAGAGTTGTCATTTTCATAGTTCATCCCTCCAGAACTTGGTTTTAGTTTAATTAAAATTGTAGGGCAACCCTTCAGGGTTGTTTAGCCATTTGTAGGCACGGTTTTAACCGTGCCCTTTGCACGAATAAATTCGTGCCTACAGCCCTGCCCTACTTTGGCGCTGCCGGTGCTGTTGTCAGCAGGCCGTCCGGATTCCCGCCCACTGAATGGCAGCGGCCGCATTGAAGCGGCGCCCATGCAATCTTGCCATTGTGGCATTTTCCACAGTGGTTACCCTTTATGATAGAGGACATATTAATATCATTTGACCCCTTTTTCATTATAAAGATATCCTCATGGCACACCTTGCATTTGAACCTGATCCTGTGAAACCAGTGCGGAAACATTACTGGCTGCATCCCCTGCTTCTCTGCCTGCTTGTTGATTGTTATATCGGCATATTCTGCATCTACCTTGGGTGTAAGACCAATCAACACAATGCCGGCAACTACAAGCAGCGAGATTGCAACTCCCATTAAAAGCCTGAAGTTTTTCATAATAACCTTCCCCCTTTATCTTAGAGATTTGTTTAAGATTCTATCTGAGTAGAGGCTACTTTTTTAGCATACAAGATACTTAGTGTCAATTGAAAAATTAATGAAAAGAAGATTGTTACCAGATGGTTACAGTTTTCCCCTCTTGACAATAAAACAATATCCTGTTAATATTCAAAATCATGTTTAAAAGATTTCTGGTTTTTTTATTTATTTTTTTATTGCTGACAGCAATCAATCTGCTGCCATCCAGTGCAGAGGAAAAAGACCCGCTTAAGAGGGGAGAGAAGCTTTATGATTCCAATTGCGCTGTTTGCCATGGGGATAAGGGGAATGGCAAGGCATGGGTTTCTGATACCCTGAATCCAAAACCGCAGGATTTTACAGACCCAAAGGTAATCAAGACCTTAACAAAAAAGCGGATGATACAGTCCACAACCGAGGGGCGTAAGGGAACTGCAATGCAGCCATTTAAAACACAGCTTTCCAAAGAGGAGATAGAACTGATGGTTGATTACATAAGGGCTGCCTTTATGAAGATTGATATAAAGGCAGAGAAAAAAAAATAGTATTTCCCTCCGCACAAATCCCGCCTAAGATTGCTAAGGGCAGGGAGATTTATAATTTTCGCTGCTACATCTGCCATGCCTATGCCGGAGATGGCAAGACCCTCGCTGCTAATGTCCTTGCCCCAAGGCCAAGAAATTTTACAGACCCTGCTGAGATGAAAGGGATTGATAACCGCCGCATGTTTCTTTCCATTAAGAATGGAAGGCAAGGGACAGCAATGGAGTCCTTTCGCGAGATATTAACGGATGAGGAGATAGAAAGTGTTGTTGCCTTTATCCGTTATGCCTTCATTGAGAAGAAATTTAAAAACATCAATTATCATTCCCCGGAGAATCAGTGGTATGACTTTGAGAAAAAATATCCTGAGGCAATCAAGTATTTCCTTTATGAGGGAGATGAAGACCATCTTACAGAAGAGTTAAAAGCTGGCAAGGGTATATTTGAATCAACATGCATCACCTGCCATCTCGTGAAGAGGGAGATGGGTGGCGCAATCTTCCGTAAAGCAATGTAGTGTGGTGCCTCATAAATAGCTTTACACCTTTTGTCATTCCTGCATGCTTCTGGCAGGAATCCAGTCCTGCCTATTTGTGGATTCCCGCTCAAAAACGTTGTGGGAATGACACTAAAATAATGTAAAGAAGTGTTAGGGACAGGACAGTAGGGACAATGCCATGGCATGTCCCTACACAGGGTGAAGCCTTGCAGGCACGGTTTAAACCGCGCCCCTATAGTCCTTTATGGAAACGGGATGCGCCGCCAAAGCTTCCAAGCCACACAGAACCATCATCTGCAAATGACATGGAAAATACAATGTCGCCGTAAAGCCCGTCCTTTTTTGTGTAGTTTGTAAACTTTGTCCCAAAGAGCCCTTCTTTTAATTTAGATAGACCTGTATTCTGTCCTATCCAGATGGTTCCATCAGGCCCCTCTTTCAGCATTGGGACATAGTTTCCAATCAGGCCCTCTTTGGTAGTATAGGTTTTAAACTTGCCGTTTTCAAGAACAGAGAGCCCGCCTCCCCATGTGCCGCACCAGACCCTTCCCTTGGAATCTAATATCAAGGAGACAATATAATTGGGATTATAGGGCACCTGCACCCTTTCAAGCCCCTGCTCAACCTTTTGACGGGCGTGGTGCTTGGATATAGTAGCTGGGTCAGTGTCCTTGATAAGGGCATCCTTAACCTTTTCGTATGAGGCGCCCAATCCATCCTTATGCTCCCAGTGCTTCCAGTTAGCGCCGTCAAAAAAAGCAAGGCCGCCTTCGGTTCCAAGCCATACATTTCCTTTGGGATCAACAATAACACTATAAACCCAGTCATTGGGAAGGCCGCCATTAGTATTCTTTACCGTATATGTTTTCCATGCCTTTGGATCGTCAAGTTTACCGCCAATAATCTGATTTGCGCCCGACCATGTGGCAATCCAGATATCGCCATTAGGCGCCTTTGCAGCGCCGTACACAAAGGCATCAGCCAGCCCCTGAGGAATGTTATAGGTTTTCCATTTTTCGCCATCAAAGATAGACAGGCCGCCTCCGTATGTGCCGACCCAAAGTTTGTTGTCAATCTTTGTGAGATAAAAGACACCATTACTGAGCAGTCCAGAGTTTTTATTGTCAAACACAAAATGTTGATCAGTCTTGGTATCGTATCTTACAACCCCCTGTGATGTCCCGACATATAATATAGGGCCGTCTGATAAAAGGGCCTTTACATTTCTTGTCGGCCCGACACCAACCTTCTGAACGTCCTTTACTACCCCATTAGAGACCTACTCTCCTTCTTTACCAACATACAGCCCGATGCCAATACCTGCAGCCACACCAATGGCAATAAGAACAATTACCAGATTTCTTTTCATTAAATTTTCTTCCTCCTGTTATGAGATAGTATTTAACAAATCTTACTAAAAAGGGGTTTATAGTGTCAATGTATTTTTTATTTATTGTTTTATTGCCTCGTTAACAAGGACTGTCAACATGGCTGAAGCCATGTTTCTACGAAAAATATAGAAACTAAAATAATGTAGAAACAGGTCTTCAGACCTGTTATAATTTGCCCATGAAGAAAAAATCCTCACCAAGACTTAAATGTTTTTCATACAATGGTCCTTTCGCATATAGCGTAACTCTTTGCACATACAAACGAAGGCCGCATTTTATTTTGCAGGATCTGATTTCTAAAATCGTTGATAAATTGAAAGACTCAACAGACAGGTATGGTTTTAGTGTAATTGTTTATACTTTCATGCCTGACCATCTTCATCTACTTGTTAAAGGCACAGACAGTTCTGACCTTAAAGGTTTTGTTAGGCATTTTAAACAGATGACTGGTTATAATTTTAAGATGCAACAAGGAGAGATCCTGTGGCACTTAAGTTATTACGACCGTGTTATCAGAAAAGATGAGGACATTGCAGCATCTGCAAGATATATTCTTAAAAATCCTGTGAGGAAAGGGCTTGTAGCTGATTTCAGGGATTACCCTTTTTCTGGTTCCTTAGTATACAACATCAAAGAGATATTCTAATTTTAGAAACATCTTAACGGAGAAACAGAAACAGTAGAAACAGGACTTCAGACCTGTTATAATTTGCTGAACAAGAACATAAAATATAATAAAGAAGGGAGATCGCTACCAAATGGTTACAATCCTGTCTCTGACCTTTAGGATGATTCCTTGAAGGTAACATTCCAAAGAGCGTTAGGAGGGATAAAACTTATTGATTATATGTGATTCTTCCTCTGTTTAGGATAAGTGATAAGTTTTATTAATGTTATTTATTTGCAGTGGCATGGTATTTGCTTATTATAATTATAAAGATTTTTCATCCTTGACACGGCAGAAATAAATATTATAATAACTGTGTTATGAATTACAGGGGGGAGAGGTATCTCGTAATGAAGTATCTAAGTTTCATTGAGAATATAATATTCTACATCCTCTTATTCTTAGCAATATACCTGATCTTTGAGGCGATACCCGGTGAAGGCGGCACAGTCATCCGCTCAAAGCATGACATGACATATCTCAGTGACAGGGCAATTGCCAAAGGCGGGGTGGGCGCAATGGAGGGAATTACATATAATGACTATGGAGAGGTCTGCGTATATTGCCATACGCCCCATAATGCAAACCAATCCATAGCTCCATTATGGAATCGTGTCTTGCCGAGCACATCAGGTTATAGCATGTATAAAAGCTCAACAATGGATACAAGCCTCCCAAGCGCTCCAGACGGCGTTTCCCTTGCATGTCTTTCCTGCCATGACGGCACAGTTGCTGTGGATTCAATTATTAATACGCCTAATACAGGATGGGTGGATACAGGCGTTCATTACAGGATGAGCACTGAGACATCAGGTGATAGCTGCGGCAAGTGCCATACGCCTCAGGGCGAATTAGCAGGTTTATACGGCGCCCATGATGCAACAGTTAAATATCTTACTAAAAATCTTGCAGATGACCATCCTATTTCAATGAATTATCCAACGGTTTTGCAGGATACCCAGTTCAATATTCCCCCGGGGACAGGGATATTCCCAAATGGCATCAGGCTATTTGACGGCAAGGTTCAGTGCGCCTCATGCCATGACCCCCATAATCCAGATGAACAGAATTTAGAGGGAAGAGACCCGTTTTTAAGGACATCCAAGAAGGACAGCGCACTTTGTATGACATGCCATATAAAATGAGGCAGTCGTAAGTTGTTAGTATTAAGTTGTTAGTTATTCTAATAATGTTTTAGTAATGATTGTACAAAATTAGCTACATAACAAAGTCAACGATCCTTTATTATAGCAATACAAATTTATTGTTATAATACTTAGAATTCATAAGGTTATGTGCTGATTGTCCACTTAATTTGGCGTCTGGCATAATTTTTGCGTCTTAAACTATTAAGGAAGCCTATATAATTAATTTATAAATATATAAGAAAAACTAATTTTTTTCTTGACACCCAAAATTCTATATGATATTTAAAAGCCCTTATCCTAATAAAGGAGGGTGAAGATTAATGAAAAGCAACGGGTTACAA
>CAKKST010000277.1 GCA_919903585.1 Nitrospiria bacterium
TTCCAATGGCGAGACAAAGGTATTGTGCATCAATTGCCATGCGCCCATCACATTCTGGAACAAGGATTATGATTTAAAACAGGATATAACAAAAGAGGGGATTACCTGCGACTTCTGCCATTCTGTTACAGCAGTGGATTTAAAAAACAGGGAAAATCCCTTCAGGCTTGAGCCCGGCCTTGTAAAAAATGGGCCGCTAAAGGGACTTTCCTCGCCTGTGCACAAGACGAGGTACCTGAAGCTCTTTGAGACCTCAGAGCTGTGCGGCGCATGCCATGATTTTACTGATCAGAATAATGTTACAATCATGGGCACCTATTCAGAGTGGAAGGCAGGGCCATATGCAAAAGAAGGGACGCACTGCCAGAACTGCCACATGCCGCGAAGGGAAGGCGAGATAGTTGCACAGAAGATCAAAAAAAGCAGTGTGAAGTTTATTAATGACCATAATATTCAGGGCGGCCGCTCCATTGATCAGGTGAAGAAGGCAATAAAGGTGGAGGTAAAGGATATAAAGAGATACCCTGATAAGATGAGGGTATCGGTGGATGTAACAAATGCAGGTTCAGGGCATATGATTCCCACAGGCACGCCTTCAAGGAAGATGGTGCTTGATGTTACAGTGAAGACCGCAACAGGGCAGATGCTCAAGGATCAGAGGGTATATAAAAAGAAACTAATTGGCGCAGGCGGCATGGAATTTACAAAGGACAGCGATGCCATGTGCAACAGGTCAACAATAGCAAGCGATAACAGGATCGCCCCGAGGGAAACGAGGAGAGAAGAGTTTATTTTTTATATCCCGCAGGATGTATCGGTTACTGTAACGGCGCAGGCATTTTATCAATACAACCCTGAGATTATTCAGCAGATAGATATAAATATTGAGATGGGCAGGGATGAAAAGGTGTCAAGGTGAGCCATGGCTAATGTATTTGAAAGAGGCAGCGCTGATGAAGGCAAAAGGGGATTTTTAAAACTACTCTTTTTTTCGGTTATTGGCGCAACCTTTGGCGCTGTGGTTTATCCCATAATACGCTACCTCTCTCCCCTTGCAAGACTGGAGGCGCACGAAAAGGTAGAGATAGGAAAGGACGAGATACCCTTAGGCAAGGCAAGGTTTTTTACTTATAAAGGAAACCCATCTGTTATTATCCAGACAAAGACAGGTTATACAGCATTATCTGCGGTATGCACCCATCTTGGATGCATTGTAAGGTGGCATGAGGATAAAAGCGAGTTTGAATGCCCATGTCATGCCGGAAGGTTTGATGCCACAGGGAAGGTCATCTCAGGGCCGCCTCCAAAGCCGCTTCCGCAGATAGCGATTGTGGAGACAGCTACGAAGGTTATTGTTGGGTAAATTATTAAGGGGGAAGTCCCTCCCTTTGGTAAAGGGAGGTTAGGAGGGATTTTTAGAAATAATGTCGTTACAATTTTGAGGCCATTAATAATTTGTTAAGTGGATATAGAAATTAATGGTAAATGGTGCATTTTTATCATGGAGACTTAAAATGGAGCTGATAAAGGATATCAATAAAAAGATACTTGACTGGTTTGATGAGAGATACGATGCGCGGGGGTGGATAAGGGAGAATCTTACAGAAAAATGGGTACACAAGGAGATTAACTGGTTATATTGTTTTGGAGGCCTCTCCTTCCTCGGTTTTCTGCTTCAAATAGGCACAGGTGTCTTTTTAATGATGTATTACATCCCGACACCAAAGGATGCCCTTGTCAGCGTCCAGAATATTGCGAACAATATCCCCTTTGGCTGGCTATTTCAGAGGCTCCACTCTATTGGCGCCAATGCGGTGAACCTGCTTGTGATGTTCCACATGCTAAGGGTGCTCTATCATGGCGCATACAAAAAGCCGAGGGAGCTTCAGTGGGTGTCCGGCGCCTTCCTGCTTTTGATCACAATGGCAATGAGCTTTACAGGCTATCTCCTGCCCTGGACGCAGCTTTCATACTGGGGCGCAACTATCGGCACAGAGATGCCGGGGGCAGCGCCAATTGTCGGCGAGTGGCTTGTGCATCTTATCAGGGGCGGCGCCCAAATAACAGGCGTTACACTTACAAGGTTTTATGCGGTCCATGTTGTGGTTCTTCCATTAACATTGGTTGGATTCCTTGGCCTGCACTTTATAATGATACGGATGGTTGGAATCAGCAGGCCTTTGTGAGAGGTGAAAGATGGCTAAGAAAAAGAAAGAAAAATATGAAAAAGGCGCAGTCCCATTTATACCTGTTCACATATTAAAGGAGGCTGCTGCTGCATACATCTTTCTCGGCATACTAATACCGCTTTCAATATTATATCCCTTTGAAGCGATGGAGCCTGCAAACCCATTTGTTACGCCTGAGCATATAAAGCCTGAGTGGTATTTTCTTGCAGCATATCAGATATTAAGGCTTGTCCCAAGCAAGGCGCTCGGCCTAACTGTTCAGGCAATTATAATCTTTGCAATAATCCTTCTTCCATTCTGGGATAGGGGTCCGGAGAGGCCTTTTAGAAAAAGGCCGTTATATGCTGCTATTGCCATACTGTCCGTAGCAGCATATATTGCACTTACTGTCTGGGGTATGTATTCATGAGGCATTTATGCCAAGAAGATCATCCCCCTCACCCTAACCCTCTCCCACAAGGGGAGAGGGAAAGATGATTAGCCCTCTTACGCATGGGAAAAAAAGCACACAAATTACCCCCTCCCTTGATGGGAGGGGGTAAGGGGGAGGGGGAAAGAGGTATTTTCAAGTGAACCTTAAAATTATAGCATTTCTCTTTATAACATTGCTTGGCGCACCCTACATAGAAGAGGTGCAAGCCCAAAAAGAGAGCGTCTGCGTTAAGTGCCACAGCCAGCTCGGCGGCAAATTTGCAGAGCCTGTAAAATTATGGAATGAAAGCATACATAAGGAGATGGGGAATAACTGCGACGGCTGTCATGGCGGCGATACAACGGATCCTGCGAGGGCCATGATAAAGGAGTCAGGATTCCTTGGCAAGCCAAAGATAACAGAGATACCGAATTTCTGCGGCAAATGCCATGTGGGTGTAAAGGAGAATTATCTAAAAAGCGCCCATGGGATAATTGCTGCCAAGACAGGCGCCCCGAACTGCACCACCTGCCATAACAGCCATGATGTCAAAAAGGCATCATTAGAGCTGATCAATGAAAAGAATTGCACAAGATGCCATACCTATGAGAAGCCGCAGAAGATAAAACAGGCGCTATCAGGCTCAGAGACAGAGATTGCAAGGCTTGCAGCACAGATTAAGAATGCGAAGGGAAGCAGCATAGATACAAGGAGGCTTGAGGAAAAGCTCTTTGCAGCGAGGAATGCCATACATCAGGCGACCCATGTGCTTAGCGTGGAGAAGATCAATGCCATAAAGGCCACAACAGGCAAGGAGCTTGCAGAGGTGGATGCGTCATTAAAGGAGATAAACAAGGAGATTGCAAAGAGAAAGAGGATTGCCATAGGTGTTATGATCTTCTGCTTTGCAGCAGCAGGGGTGATCCTGTTATACAGAAAGACATTTCTAAAGCCTGAGAGTTGGTTTAAGGTGTAAGGGATCAGGGAGGTGGCATATGAAAAAGGGATTTGAATGGTGGAGAGAGATACCTCTCCGCGCAAAGATCACCATCCTTGTTCTGGTTGGTATTATAGCAATCGGCTCATCAGTCGGCGCATTTTACTTCTACGATTTTACACAGAACAACCCAAAGGCCTGTGTCATGTGCCACCTTATGCAGCCTGCCTATGATAGCTGGTCTGTCTCTGCACACAAGGAGGTAACCTGCCATGAATGCCACAGGGCAAGCATAATTGAGCAGAACAGGCTGTTATTAATGGCTGTCTTTAAGAGGCCGACATCTGTCCCGTCGAGACACGGAAAGGTCATTGTCCCATATACTACCTGCATTGAATGTCACTGGGAGGGCAATCCAAAGATAAAGAAGATAAACAGGTCATACGGCCATGCCAAGCATGTGTTTATTGAGCAGATACAGTGCACGCGATGCCATTCAAAGGAGGTGCATAAATTTATGCCCGGTGAAAGATTCTGCCTTGAGTGCCATAAGGAAAAGGTTGTTCACGGTTTTGGCATGGAGGACCTTGCATGTCTTGACTGCCATATCTATAAGGCAGATGTAAAGGGAGCAGACAGCAAAGACCTTCGCCCAACGAGGGCAAAATGCCTGGAGTGCCATAAGGCATCAGCAAAGGCTGGTTTTCCCAAGGATGGCGCAATGCGCTTTGACTGCTTCCAGTGCCATAAACCTCATACAAAGACAAAGGTCAAACCTAATACAGAGGATTGCCTTGCCTGCCACAGACAGATTGTGAATGTGGGCAAACATAAGCTTCATGTCCAGATGATTGGCATGAGCTGCATGCAGTGCCACAAGCCGCACGGCTGGCGGGTAACAGAGGCAGTGGCAAAAAAGGAATGTGTCACCTGCCATGCCTACAAAGAGCCCTTAACATTTATACAGTAGATTGGGCTTTAATAGTTTTTCTATTTGCATTATCCAGCGCCATTCCTTATAATTCCTTTATAAAATGGCTGTGAGACAATCGTATGCCTGTTTATAAAGGGGGTAGTTTTAAGGGTGCTTGTAATACATAGGTTTTTTAATTCTCATATTAAAATCTTCCTCCTCATTCTGTCTTTTGGCCTTTTCTCCTGTGCCCCTGCACGAAAGGCTGATCTAAAGCCTGATAAACCTACGCCCAGCGCTGAATTTACTTATTCCGGCGAGGTTTCCATTGCTGCAGTAGGTGATATCATACCGCATGGATATGTTAAGAAGTCAGCCTCAATACAAAATGAGACAGCAGGGGATGGTTCGCTAAATAATAACGGCTACGATTTTCTCTTCCAAAAGATTAAGAATCATCTAAATGCTGATATTGCTATTGGCAATTTTGAATCCCCCATTGCGCCCAACAGCGGCAATGATGGGATGCCCTTTGTATTTAATGCGCCTGCTGCAATGGCAGCGGCAACTAAGGGCGCTGGGATAAATGTCTTTAATATTGCCAATAATCACATATATGATCAGGGCTACAAGGGACTTTTGGAGACCGTTGATCATCTAAAGACGCTTTCTATAGATCATATCGGACTTTATGAAAATGATACCCCCGCGCCTCTTATAATAGAAAAGAATAATATCAAGGCCGGCATAATCGGCCTTACAACACTCCTTAATATCTTTCCAGAGGATGCAAAGGATTCTCTATATGTAAGAAAATTTGATCCTGACAGGGATATCAATATCATAAGCGAGGCAAAAAAGAGGGTGGACTTTCTCATTGTCTATCTGCACTGGGGGAATGAGTATAAGAAGGAGCCGTCTGCTGAACAGGCTGATTATGCAGCAAGGCTTGCAGAGGCAGGCGCAGATATTATAATTGGTTCCCATCCGCATGTGCTGCAGCCAGTAAGCCTTGTTGTTAAAAATGACGGCGCTGTTGTGCCTGTGATATATTCGCTTGGCAACCTGATTTCAAACCAGAGCAGGTATTATGTCTGGGGCGTCTCGAATGAGGATGTGGGCAGGACAAGGGATTCGGCCATATTGAGATTTAAGATAAAAAAGGTGAGGCAGGGTGATTTGTCATCTACCATGATCTCTGAGCTTTACTTTATACCGCTCTGGGGTTATAATAATACACTCCTTTATGAAAAGAAGATTGATAAGATGCTCACAATATATCCATCTCCAATATATGAGGAGATGGAGAGGATAGAAAAGGAGATAGAGCAGATAAAGGGGATTGAGGAGAAGGCAGGTCTGTTGAAGAAGCTGCTAACAGAATATGAGATGCTTCGTGCGAGGCTTGAGATTATAAAAAACACAATAGGAGAGGATTATATTGCAACAGGGTTGGTCGCAGCAGGTGAGTAATATGTCCAAGGTTTTTATAACAGATGGATACTGGCACAAGACACTTGCGGTTGTAAGGTCATTGGGTGAAAAAGGCATTGATGTCACTGTTGGCGAGTCAACAAGGCTTGCGACCGCACTCTTTTCAAGATATGCAAGGAGGCGCGTGATATATCCCTCTCCAAAAACAAGGCCAGAGGAGTTTCTGAATTTTCTTGAAGATGAGCTTAAGAAAGAAAGATATGATGTATTGATAATACCCGAGGAGTCAACACTCCATCTTATTGCAAAGAATATACAGAGATTTGACAAACTTACGCGATTGCCATTTCCTGATTACAATACTATCCTGAAGGCATCGGATAAGAAAGAGGTATTAAAGACTGCTATGGCTATCGGCATCTTTGTGCCAAAGACGATTTTTATAGATGATTTCTCTGAGCTTGAGGGAAAGGCAGCGAAGGTCAGCCTACCAGCGGTAATAAAGCCGAGGATGAGTTCAGGCTCTTATGGGATAAGATATGTAAATAATATGAAGGAACTTATCACAGCATATAAAGAGGTGCATGAAAAATATCCCTTACCGCTTATACAGGAATATATCCCTCAGGGCGGCGATGCCTTTGGATTATCTGCCCTGTTTGATAAAAATGCAGAGCCAAAGGCTGTCTTTGTTCATAAAAGACTCAGGGAGTATCCAATTACAGGCGGCCCGAGCACATTGCGAGAATCTGTTGTGAATGACGAGGTTCAGGAGCTGGGAATAAAATTGCTCAAGGCGCTAAAATGGTATGGCGTTGCAATGGTGGAATTCAAGATGGACCCTCGTGATAACAGGCCAAAGCTGATGGAGATTAACCCGCGTTTCTGGGGCTCCCTTTCGCTGTCTGTGTATGCTGGTGTAGATTTTCCTTATCTTCTTTACAAGATGGCAATGGGAGAAGCCTTTAAGCCTGTAACAACATATAAAACTGGTTTGCGCTCCCGTTATCTCTTGCCGGGTGACATAATGCACTTCTTCTCAAACCCTGAAAGATTTAAGATGAGGCCGGGCTTCTTTAATTTCTTTGATAAAAAAACAAGGGATGATATAATATCTATCAAAGACCCCCTTCCGACCATTGGCAGGATACTCTCCCTCTTTACCCTCCTTTATCACAAGGACATGCGCAGATACTTAAAGGAAAGGAATTGAATTATTGATGAGGCTGTGTGTTGTTATACCTGCATACAATGCAGAAGAGACAGTAGGCGATGTTGTCCGCGGCGCTAAAAAATATTTACAGGATGTAGTTGTTGTTGATGATGGTTCGTCAGATGGCACATCAGCAGAGGCAGAGAAGGCAGGGGCGGCTCTCATAAGACAAAAAGAAAATCTTGGGAAGGGTGATGCCCTAAAGGCAGGTTTCAGATATGCTATTGAAAAAGGTTATGATGCAGTAATTACCATTGATGCAGACGGCCAGCACTTCCCGGATGAGATGCCAAAGTTTATTGAAAGGTATAAAGAAGGAAGGCACCAGATAATCATCGGCTCAAGGATGCATGATAAGAGCTGCATGCCTGCATATAGATACAGGTGCAATATCGTGGGTGTGATATTAATATCCGTTGCAGCGAGGCAGTATATTGCAGATACGCAATCAGGGTACAGGCTTTATGATGTAAATATGTTAAAGGGTATTAATATCCAGTTCCCGAGATTTCAGGCAGAGACAGAGATCTTAATCAAGGCGGGTAAGAAGGGATTTAAGATAACCTCTGTGCCAATAAAGGTTTTATATAATGAAAGAACAGAGACAAAAAGCCATTACAAGCGTGTTGTGGACACATACAATATCAGCATCCTCGTAGTAAAGAGCTGTCTGTGGAGCAAAAGGTCTTAAAACCCTACGGCATGTTTATTGCTATCTCATAAGTCCCGACAGCCACCTTGTCCCCTATCCCCTTCTGCCACAGAAGCTCAGTTGTCTTTACCTTTGCATTTTTAGGTATCATCAGAAATAGTTTGTTTTTCTCTGCTACTGCCTTCCATTTCTCTGCCTTTTCCGGGGTCATGCTGTTCTCTGTCTCTACCTCAACAACAGCAAGCGTAAGGCCGTAATTGGCAAGCACAAGGTCAGGACTGCCGAAGGGATTGATTGTTATCTCCTTATACTCCCTTGCAAACTTCTCTTTCATATAATCAACTATCAGATCATGCACGAGTTTTTCGTCAAGCATTTATGTTCTCCGTTGAACCTTCTATTATAAAATTTACGCTCCATAAACCTTAAAATCCACAAACTCTTTTATCCTTAGCTAACAATCAATAACGGCTTGTTTAAATTCCTTAAACTTTGGACAACGGTTTTCTATCCTGAAAATATCTGACTCTTTTGCAATCTTTCTTGCAACTTCGGCGGTATAAGGTAACCCTGCCACGGAAAGTATATCCCAAAGCTTTTCTTTGGGATGACTAATTGATTCAAGGTCTTCATTAACTCTGGATACCGTTTTCCCTGAAACTTTAGAGATTGCGTTCTCATCTGCAAGAAGCCATGTTTCAAGCTCCTGAACAATGATTATGAATTTCACTTCAAAATCAAGATAGTTGCGGCCTGCAATTTTGCTCTTCATCTTTTTCAATAATTCATCAGGGTTTTTGTTATCAGCATCACGAATCACAAGAGCCTTATCAACAGGTGCACCTCCCTTTGCATAACGAAACGCTTCAAGAAAGCCTGGAAACTTCTTCATTAATTGACTTTTATCACCGCATGGGCGAGCTATTATTTCTATATCACTTGAAAGACATTTTTTAATTATTTCTGGAAGTGCTGCTGAATCATAGTCCCCTTCAACAACTATTCCGTATGTTGGCACTAATTGCCCCCAAGCGCGCCTGAATACCAGAGTTCTCCAAGCCCAAGTTCTTCACGCTCTAAAAGTTCTTTTAGATGGGCTTTGGAAGCAGGTCGTGTGCATTTTGTAGCACCATTGCTCTTTTCAACAACAATAAGGTCATCAATATCTGTCTTATCCACAAGATATGGCGAGTGTGTTGTCGCAATGATTTGTGCTGCATGAGGGCCTAACTCTCTTTGCCTTTGGTTTTGCACTTCAACTAAAGTTTCTAATAGCCTCGGGTGTAGATGATTTTCCAATTCTTCAATACAAAATAATGGTGAACCAAAGGGTGAGAAAATCAGAGATAGCCATCCCAAAAATACGATTTCCCCGTCTGACATATGCCAGATAGAAACATCTCTTTTGAGATGTTTTTCTCTTGAAACCATATAAGTGGTAGCAAATTGAGTTGGAGGTGTAAGCACTTCCTCTAATCCAGGAAAGACATCCTTTGCCACTTGTTTTATTCTACGAAATTCATCAGGGTAATTGGTTTGCAGCGTCATAAACCAGCTTGAAAAATTGTCGCCATTTTCCATAAGAAATTGCTGGCTAACAGCCGCATTCGACTGTTTCATAAGAGCCGGCAGTAAACGATAGAAACGCCACGATGAAATATAGCCCTTAACCATCATTCCTTCCCATCCCGGCACTGAAAATTCTAATGCAGATGCGCTGGGTCCAGTTGGTTGAAATGCAGGAGAACCATCAATATGCATAATTTTACCTTGGCCGTTTCTAAGATCAATTAATTGAAAATCTCCTTTTTTTGTTTTAACTATTAAACTTTCTCTTTCAACAGAAAAAGAGCCTGTTGTTATTCTTCCAATAATTGAAATCTCATATTCATATATTTTTTC
>CAKKST010000278.1 GCA_919903585.1 Nitrospiria bacterium
CTGGCTTTCTTAGTCTGGAAAAATCCAGCAGATTTTGAACAACCTCTTTAATCCTCTCCGCTTCCTTGCCCACCTTATTCATAAAATCAATTCTTTCTTCACTGCTTAATTTTTTGTAGAGTTCCTTATATGTTTGGGCAATCATTGAGATGTTGTTAAGAGGATTTGTAATTTCATGGGCAACACCTGCAGTGAGGACTCCGATGGATGCAAGTTTTTTGGACTGAATGAGCTGTTCCTCCCGCTTTCTCAATTCCTCGGACATAGAATTAATGGCATCTATAACAAGGCCCAGTTCATCATCTGGTCTCACGGACTCGATCTTATTAAAATTTCCCTCTGATATTGATCTTGTCAGTTTTTCTATCTCCCTGAGAGACCTTAAAATCCTCTGTGAGACAAAATGGCTCACAACCACAGCTGTTATGAGTATTGCCCAGAAGGAGTAAAAAAGGATTCGCTTTGAACTCAAGATAATATCATTGACGGAGTTCCGCTCAAGGCGGGTAATGGATTCAGAGAATCCCTTTAGTTTTTTCCCTTCTGCCCTAAGTTTTGCCTCCAGTTGCATATTATCTTGTATACCATCTGATTTAGCCCTTCTGACTTCCTCAATTACCTCTGAATATTCCTTTAAATATAATTCCTGTTCTTGCAGATTTTTCTCACCAACAGCGCGGATTATATCATCCTTTACAAGCTCTATGGACTTGGCTGTGTCATCTATCTTCTCCCTGATATCAGAGAGAGCGCTTTCATCGTGATATAAAAAATAGTTCTTCTCTGAAAGCCTCATCTCAAGGAATGATGCATTCAGGTCATCCGCTATCTCTACAAACCTCAGTTTTGTAAGGATGAGATTCAGGTTCTGGAATGCAAAAAGGCCTATCAGGACAATCAGGGCAACATTAAAGATATTGGATAGTATGATCTTCTGTTCTATCTTCACATTACTAAAAAACGAAATAATTTTAATGGTTACCTGCAATTGCTAAAAGTACAGAAGGCCTCATTATGAGCTGAAGGGTCATCTGCAGCGCTACCGCAAGGAGTATAAATGCAAGAAAGAGTTTGAGATGCTCGCCTTTTAATCTCTTTCCAAAGAACACCCCTATCTGCGTTCCGATCGTTGAGCCCAGCAGTAAAAGCACAGCAAGTATAAAGTCCACCGAATGATTGGTATAGGCTTGAAGAAAGGTGACCTCAATGGATGTAAATAAAATGATGAACAGGCTTGTTCCAATCACAACATGTATGGGCATCCTCAGCATATAAACCATCACAGGGATCATCAAGAATCCACCGCCTACACCCATTATGCCTGCAAGAATGCCGACGATACCTCCAAGAAAAATAGGCACAAAGAGAGAATGGGCAACGGCTGATTTCTCAAAGTATATCTGGAGTGGAAGGTTCTTAAGAAATCCTGCCGGTTTGGAATCCCCTCTTTCATAATGGCCTGTATGCCTTCTTCTCATCTTGAAAAGGGTATCCATGAGCATAAAAGCTCCGACTATCCCAAGTAGAATAACATAGGTTATCTTTATTAAAAAATCCGCATTTCCCATGGCAGTGAGAACCTTCAATGCCCCTGCCCCTATGAATCCACCAAAAAAACTTCCGATAAGAAGACACCAACCCATCTTGAAATCTACATTGCCGAGCTTATAGTGCGCATAGGCTCCGGATGTTGCTGAAGCCACCATCTGATTGGCACCTGTTGCAACTGCAACAGTTGGTGTTATACCGAGCATCATTAGTAATGGCGTAATTAACCAGCCGCCGCCCACACCAAAGATGCCTGTGAGTATTCCCACAATAAGCCCGATTCCTACAGTTATAAAGCTATTTATACTGGTTAAAGCAACAGGTAAGTAAAAATACATCCTTATCACCCTTCAAGAAAAAACTTTTTATCTGCCCACCACAAGCACAGGGCAGGCGGCATTTAAAATTACCCTTTCCGTAGTGCTTCCCATAATTGCCTTGTTAACACCACGCCACCCATGAGTTCCTAAAACTATCAGATCAATCTTCAATCTGTTAGCAGCCTCTATTATCTTATCTGCTGCCTGTCCTTCCTGTATCTCTGTTTTAATAGATGCATCTCGTTTTGAGGCAATCTTCTTTGCCTCGTCTATAATCTTATGGGCCTCATCTAAAAGGCTCTTCTTTATTGATTCGCTCTTAAAAAACTCTATCATCTCTTCATAACGAGGAATGACATACAGAAGTGTTATTTCAGCATTATCAATCTTTGATAATTTGCATGCCCTATCTAATGCCTTTTTGCTGAATTCCGAACCATCAAAGGGAACAAGGATTGATTTATATTCACCATTACACTCCTTGCATGGCTTTTTAACTATTAGAGTATCGCATGGGGAACTCGCAATAACACTGGATGTTACACTACCCATGAGCAGCCTTTTTAAACCCTTTCTTCCATGGGTTCCCATGACAATCAGGTCGACCTTCTTCTCCCTTGCAATATCAGCTATAACATCAGGAGGCTCGCCTTCACAGACAATGGATTCTATATTTATATCAAACCGGGATAAAATTTCCTCTTTTGCCTGATAACTAATCTTTTTACCAAACTCAAATCTTTTCTCCCTCTGCTCTGGCGCTATGCTAAACTCTTCTTCATCAAAATAAACAGCATGAACAATAAAGACCCTGCCGCCATGCCTTTTTACCCAATTTGAAGACTCTATAAGCGCTGCCTTACTTGCTTCTGAGCCATCAAAGGCTGCAATTATATTTTTATACATTTACTTTCCCCTTGATTTTTAATTTTTAATTTTAAATCTTCTCAGTGTCCTCCGCCGCCCTTCCTGAATATTATCCCTACCCCAAAGCCTGCTATAAGGGCTACAACTATGGATATAGCGCCATACAATGCCCCATTATTCTTCGCCATATTTGCAAGCGTCTTTACAATACCAACTTGTTCCACTATCATTCTCGCCTCTGCCTTTTCAACCACTTTTTTATCCTTAACAGCATAAACAGTAACAAGATATTCACCAATGGGTGCCTGGTACGGCCAGTTTAGCTTGATTGAATAATTCTGTCCGCTGTCTGTTTGATTTAATATAATCTGCCCGAAGGATATTGCATAAAGCCTTGAAAGCTCCTTAAATTTTACGAACTCATTAAACCACCTTGCCTTTTCATCCTCATCCTTAACCTGTGCAACCTCTATATGTTTTTTAAGCGCTGGATAGCCAATAACATATCTGTCCATCTCGTCCTGACTTACTATATCATTAATTTTTTGCGTGCTGTGAAGGAAATATAGATTTGACGTGCGATCAAATTCCAACTCTCCCACATTCATCCACAGAAGCCCTGCCACCTTAGCTTTTTTCCGCAATACCTGATGCCCTTCAGGAGAGGTTAGCTTAATAACTATGTCTGTGCCATGTCCTGAGACCCCGCTTACATTAACCTCGCTTCCATGGTAGAAAAAGTCTATCTTTATGCGGTCGTGGCTTACCTTTGTTGTCAACTGCGCAGACAACTCACCGGCAAGAGCAGAATTTAAAATTAAAAATTCGAAAATAATAAATGCCACAATTTTGATTTTTGATTTTTGATTTTTGATTTTTCTCATCAGTGCCCTCCTGCCTGAGATAGAAGTAGTGATGGCGTCAATGTTAGCTCCAATACTATCTTTACGGTTACTATAAGAACGATACCTGCAAGGAGAATCCTCAACTGCTCGCCCTTTAACTTCCTTCCAAAAACAGTTCCAATCTGGGCTCCTAATGTAGAGCCTAAAAGCAGCAGCACCGCAAGGATGAAATCCACTGTATGATTTGTATAGGCCTGAAGGAATGTAACCTCTATACATGTAAAGAGTATCTGGAAGAGACTCGTTCCCACAACAACATGCATGGGCATCCTCAAAATATAGACCATCACAGGCACCATCAAAAAGCCGCCTCCAACGCCCATTATGGCAGCAAGGATACCAACAAACCCGCCGAATACTATGGGTATAAGCGCAGAGTGTGTAACACCTGATTTCTCATAATGGGTCTGGAAGGGCAGGGATTTAAGAAACCTTCCAATGGCTGATTCTTTCTCAGCCTTGACCCCTGACCCATGACCCTTTGACTTCTTTTTTATGCCCTGCAGACTTTCAATAAACATGTATGTGCCCACAAGCCCAAGCATCAATACATAGGTCATTTTTATCACAAAATCCGCATTCCCCATCGCCCTGAGAATCTTTATGGCCTGAACCCCCATGAGGCCTCCCACAAAACCGCCTATCAAGAGATG
>CAKKST010000279.1:0-4493 GCA_919903585.1 Nitrospiria bacterium
CAACAGCATAACCCAGAATAAGGAAGATGCCTGCTGCTATAAATGTTGCATAACGAAGCGCTGCTGCAGGATTAAAGCTCTCAAGTATCCTCATTGATAAGATGCCTATTACAGATGCAGCAAGACCAACCATTATGAGAATAACAGGCAAAGACATAAGCGCTGCTGTTGAGCCAAGCAGGGCCACATTACTTCCTGCAAGTGCAGTTGCGCCGATTGCAATGGTTGCCACAACAGCGCCAACATAGGACTCAAATATATCAGCGCCAAGGCCTGCCACATCGCCAACATTGTCGCCAACATTGTCTGCAATTACGCCGGGGTTCCTTGGATCATCCTCAGGGATGCCTGCCTCAATCTTTCCAGCAAGGTCAGCGCCAACATCTGCTGACTTTGTAAATATCCCGCCGCCAACCCTCGCAAAGAGCGCAATGGATGATGCGCCCATTGCATAACCATTAATGATTGCCGCAGTCTCGGGCTTGCCATAAAGGATGAAGAATACGCCGATGCCGATAAGGCCGAGGCTCGCCACTGAAAGCCCCATAACAGAGCCGCCAAGGAATGCAACTGACAGCGCCTTTGCTGTATCAGGCTTGTAAAGGTTTGCTGCCTGCGCAGTCCTTACATTTGCCTTTGTAGCTGCCTGCATGCCAAAGAAGCCTGCAAGCATGGATGATACAGCGCCGCCTACATAGGCAATACCTGTCTGTATATTGATGAATACCGAAAGAAGGATAAAGATAAGAACTATGAATGCAAAGAGTATTGTATACTGCCTTTTAAGATAGACCATTGCCCCGTCGTGGATCATGTCTGAGATCTCTCTCATAACATCTGTGCCAACAGGTTTTTTTGCAACAGAAAAATAGATAATAAACGCTAAAGCTAATCCTGCCAAACCAAAGATAGGTGATAAATTAATAAATAATTCCATAAACCCCCTCCTGTTTTTAGATAATTACGCAGATTTAAATCCCTCATTATCTGTGTAATCTGCTTCTTGTAATCTGTGTAATCAAGGGCGAAACGATTTTTGTGAAGCCCTATTAGTTTACTTATTATATCTGTTCATTGCAGCAGCTACATTATTCTTTATCAAAAACGAAAGGGCATCTGATGCCCTCTTTATTGCCTCTTTTAACATCGGCAATTCGTCCTTTTTGAAATTAGTAAGGACATAATCTGAAGAATCCATGCCGGCACGAGGCCTGCCTATCCCAATTTTAATCCTTACAAAGGAATCTGTTCCAATTGCATCTATAATGGATCTTACCCCCCTGTGGCCTCCATGACTCCCCTTATCCCTTATCCTTATCCTCCCAATGTCCATATCCATATCATCATATATGATGATAAGATCATCAGCGCTGAGATTGAACCCTTTAAGCATCAGGGCCACAGAATCCCCGCTGAGATTCATAAAGGTCTGCGGCTTTGCAAGGATAACCTCTATATCATTTATAGAGCCTTTTCCAAGAAACGACTTATACTTCTTTTTATTAACAGATATATTATAAACAGATGCAAGCTCATCAATAACCATGAAACCGACATTATGCCTTGTCTGTTTATACTCATTACCCGGGTTGCCAAGACCAACAATAAGTTTCACCTTCTGTTACCATAAGGCAGTGGTTTTTCTCATTTCTATAAAATCCCTCTAACCCTCTCCAACAAGGTGGAGAGGAAATATTCCCCTCCACCTATTCAACCCAATCAACCTAATCAACATTTCTAACGGGGTTTACTTAGGCTTCTCTGCCTTTGGAGCCTTCTCTGCCTTCTCTGGCTTTTCAGTCTTCTCGGCCTTTCCTGCCTTCTCACCCTCTTCAGCAGGCGCTGCCGCCTCCTTGCCCTTTGCCGCAACCTCAGGCTCTTTCACCTCAGCAGGTGTTGCTGTAAGGAGCTCCTCAAGCTTTGTTTCGGATATCGGCGCAGCAACAGACACAACAGGCATCCCGCCGTCATCAAGAAATTTTATGCCTTCGGATACCTTGATCTCCCTTACATAAAGGACATCGCCTATTTTAAGGTCTGATGCATCAACCTTTATGTGGTCAGGTATCAATGATGGCAGGCACTCTATCGTCACCTCTCGTGCATTATGCTGTAAAAGCCCGCCTTCTTTGACACCTGCCGGTGTATCGCCTATTATCTCCACAGGAACCTTTATCCTGATCGGCTTATCCATAGATATCTCAAACAGATCAGTATGAAGCAATTTACCTGTAACCGGGTCAAGCTGAAAATCCCTTATAATAGCCACCTTCTCTGCCTCTTTGTCTCTGCCTTTTAGCTTTAAATTAATCAGGGTATTCTCGCCTGATTCAGAGTGAAGAAGTTTAGAGATATCTGAAGGGTTAAGGCTTATATTAGTGGCAGACCCCTGTCCGTAAAGGACGCCGGGGATCATCCCTTCACGCCTTATACTCCTTGCTGCGCCTTTGCCGATTTTCTCTCTTATCTCTGCTGTTAATCCAATCCTTTGCATTATAAATCCTCCAATTCATACGCCAATTTATACGCCAATTTATACAAATAACGAACTTACTGATTCCTCCTGATGTATACGCTTTATTGCCTCGCCAAGTAATGGGGCGACAGAAAGAACTGTTATCTTCTTTTTGCATTCTTTATATTTATCATTTAACGGAATTGAATCCGTCATAATAATCTCGTCTATAACTGAATTATTAAGCCTCTCAATGGCCTTGCCTGACAGGACGCCATGTGTGCATGCCGCAAGTATTCGTTTTCCTCCTCTTTTCTTTATGGCCTCTGCTGCCTGTGTTATTGTCCCTGCCGTATCTATCATATCATCAAGCAAAAGGGCATCCCTGTTCTCTACCTCGCCGATTATATTCATCACCTCTGAGATATTCGGGCCGTCCCTTCTTTTATCTACAATTGCAAGCGTAGATTTTAATCTCTTTGCAAATGCCCTCGCCCTTTCAACACCGCCTGCATCAGGTGAAACAACAACTAAATCTTTTAAGCCTAGTTTATTAAGGTACTCAAGTATAACAGGCGTTGCATATAGATGGTCAACAGGAATATTAAAAAAACCCTGTATCTGGCCTGCATGAAGGTCCATTGCAAGCACCCTGTTTGCGCCTGCTGCGGTAATCAGGTCAGCGACCAGTTTTGCTGTAATCGGGACCCTCGGCTGAACCTTCCTGTCCTGCCGGGCGTATCCAAAATATGGAAGAACCGCTGTAATCCTGTAGGCCGACGACCTCTTTAAGGCGTCTATCATAATAAGAAGCTCCATTATGCTCCTGTTAACAGGATTTGTAGAGGGCTGGACTATAAATATGTCCATCCCCCTGACATTCTCATTAAGCTGAACCATTATCTCACCATCACTAAATGTAGAGACAGCGGCATCGCCTAATGGCATCTTCAGATATTTACATATAGCCTCAGCTAATCCCTTATTGGCATTTCCTGAAAAAATTTTCAATGTCCTAACCATGGTCATTTCAATTGATTTTTCTCATCAAATAGTAATATTCGTCCGCCCACCTTGACCCCTTGAATCCTGTCTTTAATCTGGCTGGGGCGCCAGGATTCGAACCTGGGGATGGCAGATCCAAAATCTGCTGACTTACCGCTTGTCGACGCCCCAAACACAAAAAAATGTAAGATTCAAAATGTAAAATTCAAAATTAAGGAATTTTATTTTTAATTAAAATCTCCTTCCACAATTTTGACTTTTGATTTTTAAATTTTTAATTTTGACCCTTTATGCCCCTGCCTGAGCATCTACCCCTGCTGAACCTTCTGCCTGTTTTGCCAGTTCCTTTTCGTATTCAGCCAAAACCTTTGACTCTATCATCTGCCTTGTCTCATTATTAACTGGATGGGCTGTATCCTTAAATGTCCCATCCTTTCTTTTTTTGCTTGGCATGGCAACAAACAGGCCATTATTGCCCTTAATAACCTTTAAATCCCTTACCACAAAGGAATCATCAAATGTAATGGTAACATAAGCCTTGAGCTTCTCCTCATTTACCGGAAATACACGAACCTCTGTCACTTGCATAAAACAAATTCCTCCCTAAACCATAAAATTTTCCCCTCATCTATCTGTGAGGGTCTTTGTAACCCAGACCTTATAACCCTTCTTTTCAAATACAATCTTCCCCTTCACCGCCTCCTTTTCATTTAAAAATACCCCGAAGACTGTAGAACCGCTCCCTGACATAAGACTCCCGGCAGCGCCCTGCCTTATAAGAGCCTCCTTTAACCCCCTGATCACAGGGTAGTCATCTATCACTACAGCCTCAAGGTCATTATAAAGGAATCCCCCTATATTCTCAACGGTTATATTTCCCTGTATGAAGCGTTTAATTTTAATATCCTTCTCATACTTTGTCAATAACATTTTTGTTTCTTTCAGGGAATCATACCTTTTGTAAATGGAGGCTGTAGAGAAAGCAAGGCATGGATTAACAATAAGCAGCTGCATCTCTATAGGATTTAGCGGA
>CAKKST010000279.1:4503-5948 GCA_919903585.1 Nitrospiria bacterium
GTTGTAATATGCTTCTGCATAATTAGGATTGATTTCTAATATTCTGTTGAAATCCATGTCCATAAATCTTTTTGTTAACCCTTGCATAGCAGACGGCAGAACAACGGCGTTTTCCCTGATCGCATAAGCAGCTGCATCTCTATAGGATTTAGCGGATATAACTCATCCCCCTTCCCTAACCCAAGGGCAGCCGGGCCAGATAAAAAGAACGGCACATCTGCGCCGAGGTCCCTTGCCATCATAAGGAGTTCATCAAAGGAGATATTCACTCCCCAGAATCTGGCAAGCCCTAATAAGGCAGAGGCAGCATCACTGCTTCCCCCCCCAAGCCCCGCAGCCACAGGTATATTCTTCTTTAAATGTATCCGCACACCCTTTTTTATATTTGTATAATTCCTAAATCCCTCTGCTGCCCTGTAGATTATATTTTCATGCCCTGCTAAAAGGGATGCCCCCTCAATTGTCAGCTCAATCCCTTCATCAGCCTCCTCAAAGGTCAGCTCATCAAATAACCCAATCTTATGAAAGATTGTGCGGATATTATGATAATCGTCAATCCTTTTATCCACTACCTCCAAAAAGAGGTTTATCTTTGCCGGGGCAAGCAGCTTCATGGTTGTTAATCTTTCATTTTCCATTTTTAATTCTAAGAAATGTCATTCCCGCAGCGTTTTTGAGCGGGAATCCACAATGTGTAAGACATGGATTCCTGCCAGATACACGCAGGAATGACAAGCTTACAGTTACATTTTTATTTTTTTTATCGCCTCCTCTGCTGCTATCTGCTCTGCCTCCTTTTTGCTCCTTCCTGCGCCCCTGCCATAAACCTTATCGCCTATCAATAATTCAATCTCAAAGATTTTCTCGTGTTCAGGCCCTCTTTCACCCGCCACCCTATAAACAGGAAGGGGAAGCCTCTGTCCCTGACAGAGCTCCTGAAGCCCTGTCTTAAAATCAAAGGTAATCTTTCTCTCTGCTGATTTTTTAATTGTCTCCTCAAAATTTTTAATAATAAAATTTGCTGACTGTGCAAGGCCGCCGTCAGAATATATGGCTGCAATAACCGCCTCAAGGGCATTTGCGAGGATGGAATTTTTATCCCTTCCCCCGCTCACCTCCTCGCCGCTTCCCAAAAGGAGGTAGCTGCCAAGGCCTATCTTCCTTGCCATCTCTGCAAGCGCCAGCTCATTCACAAGCATAGACCTTATCTTTGACAGTTCACCTTCAAGCAAAAATGGATAGGTATTTATGAGATACTCACTGATAGCAAGATTAAGGACAGCATCCCCGAGAAACTCCAGTATCTCATTATCCTTAAGCCCCTTTGCCTTTTTTTCATTTATATATGACTTGTGGGTTAAGGCCTCAATGAGGAAATTGTTATTACGGAAGGTGTAGCTAATTATTTTTTGCAGCTCTGATAATTTTTCTTCTAACATTACATC
>CAKKST010000280.1 GCA_919903585.1 Nitrospiria bacterium
TCAAACAACCCATCGGCATCGGTTACATGAGCATCTTTAACTTCCTTTTGCTGCAGCAAATAAACAATCAGTGCATTCTTCTGATTGTTGCGTAACTGATCGTTCAAAGGTTTTACCACCTGTTCCCAGTCGGTCTGGTTGTATTGGGCACGGATGGTTTTTTGGATGCTGTCAGCAATGGTTTTGCATGTACCAAAATCAGATATGGGTTTAGCCCATTTAAATAATTTATCAATGTCCATTCCTGTTTTGGCAGCTACCGTTAAAGCTTCTTGCAGTTTTAATAGATTTTTTTCATTGCGATAATCTTCCAGCTTGCCGATATTGAAATGATTAGTAGCTATCAATGTGTCAATGCGTTCTTTTTTCCAAGTCGTGAGTTCAGCTATTTTTTCGCTTAGTTTTGTCAGATCCGATACAGTATCATTTATCCATTTCCAGAAATCCAAAATATTTGTCCTTGGCTGGGGCAATGAATTCCGCAGGCTGCAATAGCCAGCTATCCTTAAAAAAGGTATGAGCCCTACATTATTAAAATCTAACGAATCAAAATCTGTACTATGCAATTGAAAGTAATCCAATTCTTCCGCACTTAATTTAAAAGCATTAATCAGTAACGCAACTTTTTTTAGCGCTGTAAAAGCAGCAGAACAATTGTCATACGCTTCATGGGGAAGTAATTCTAAAGTGGGAATTGAAGCAGGTTTCGTTAAAGGGGTTTTCCAGAAAACATCCTTTAGAGTCAGAGGGGGAACAGGTTGTATTGCTCTGGTATCAGTCATTGCTAATTTATAAAGATAACCAGCCCTTAATTCTTGTTTATCAGACCACCATTCGCCATTAATATCTACCTGGGCGGTAAACGTTATTTTATCTTCATTGAGTTTTAGTAGTATATTATTATCCTTAATAACAAAAGTATAGTCTCCACCTGCTACAGGAATTAAATACCCCTCTGTTACATTTTGAAAATGGACATCTTTGATGGCTGCAAGGCTATCGTATAAAGGTATTGCTCCATTTTTTAGAATATTTACTGCCAAGGTTTGTGTAATAGTTTTGTCCAACCCGATTGCATTCGATAATTCATCTATAATTAACCGCTTCGTCAATTCTTTGCGTAAGTAGGGTAAAAAAACTTGAATAAATGCCAGTCTTTTAGGTGCTGATGTTCCTATATTACAGAAGCTATCTATTACCTGTTGGCTCTTGCCAAAAATGCCAGAGAGAACAAGTTGGAATAGCTTGCGCATCTCTTCCTCTTGTTTTGTGTGAAGTTTTGAAACTTCTAATAGACCTTTATACCAACCTGCTTCTAACGGGCCTGACGGAACTGCCGGAATTGGCGCAACAGCAGGAACTGCGGGTGTAGTTGCGGTTGCTGGAACTGCAGGTTTACCGGGGATTGCAGGTATTACTTTGCTTTGTAAATTATTGAAGGCAGCAATTTCTGGTGGGCTCAATACACCGGTAATTGTAAGAATACCGGCGGATTTATCATAGCCTACTTTATCTTTTAAAATATTTAGAGCAGGCCAATCAATGTCTAAGTTTTTGGGAACCGTGGTTTTAAAAACATCAGGTGCA
>CAKKST010000281.1 GCA_919903585.1 Nitrospiria bacterium
AGGGCTATATGTACGACAGGCTCTGGTCAATGAAGGAGGGCGCTGCCTCAACAGGAAACGGAAGACGTGAGTCATATAAATATCGGCCCATACCGAGGATGACAAACACACTAATAGCATCAGGTGATTCCAATCCAGAGGAGATAATCAGGTCTACACCGTCGGGTCTATTTGTAAAGAAAATGGGCGGCGGGCAGGTGAATACTGTAAACGGCGACTTTGTCTTTGAGGTAAGCGAGGGCTATCTTATTGAGAACGGCAAGATTGGCGAGCCTGTGCGCGGCGCAACCTTAACAGGCAACGGCCCAGAGGTATTAAAGAATATAGATATTGTTGGAAATGACCTCGGCTTTTCAATCGGCACCTGCGGCAAGGACGGACAGGGCGTCCCTGTGTCTGACGCCCAGCCTACATTAAGGATTACCTCCCTAACAGTCGGCGGCATTGTGGGATAAAAGAAGATGTTGAAAAGTTGAAAGTTGAAGGGTTGAAAAGTTAAACTCCTCAACTCCTCAACTCTTTAACTCTTTTTAGAGTGGAATAAAAATAGAAAAGGTTGGTATTTTTTTCCACATAGTGGTATAAAAGTTCCCACCCATCTGGCAATTCACAATCAGGCTGCTTCATTAAAACTCCTTATAATTTCAATAGTTATATAAAAATCACACCTCCCCAATCAACTTGGCACAGTTGTTGCTTATATACATAGATATATTAAGGGTGAAGGAATAATAAAATATATTTTATTCAAAAGCTAACGGCGCTAAGTCAGCAACGAGCAACTACTGAGGAGGAAGAAAAAAATGATGTGGGGGATAAAAAAAACACTAATACTTATTGCATTACTAACCTTAAATACCTATGCCTATGCAGCGCCTACAATTCAGAATAGTACTCAAGGGACAGCCCATGATCCAACAATGGATTCCAATCTCTGGATACTGGGGAATATGCCTGAATCAGCGCCACTTTTGATCCTCGGCGCCGGTCTGTTAATCATTGCAATATATGCAAGAAAGATCTTTGGAAAAAGGACGTCGTAAGAGAAAAACCTGAAATCCAAGGCGCTAATCCTGTTAATATCACTGGTGAGTCTCGGACTGGTTTCTTATGGTGGAATTGCGGATGCCGGAGAGACTTCCCATTACAAAAATCATGGCGTATTATTTAGCTATGACAACCGCTTGAAGGTAAAGGAGTCAAAAGAGGAGAAAACAATTACCATCACCTTAGAAGGATATGAAGACCTCCTGTTAATGATTCAGGTAATGGATATCCCCTTCCTCTCAGGCGAGGACTATGCCGAATCACTTGTAAAAGGGATGCGCGACGGCATGGCCTCAAGCGGCGCAGAAGCGACTAAGGTGCAAAAAACAAGCAGGGGAATAGCCCAGAAAAAAAGAAAAGGCTATACCTTTGATTACACCCTCTCTGGGGTTACATTCCGTTACACTGCCTATGGCTATAACTCTTCTGGGAAAAAGATTGCGGTGCCAATCCAGTATCCAGTCAAAAACGAAGAAAAAGTCCAGCCGCTTATTGAAACAGTAATAAAGTCATTGAAATATGAAGATTAGCAGCCTCCGCCTCCTTCCTTGAATGTTGACAGAAGGCAAAAATAGATATATCCT
>CAKKST010000282.1 GCA_919903585.1 Nitrospiria bacterium
AAAAGGATTGGAATAGAATGAGTAGTGCACAATCCATAATTATATAACAAACCTCTTCACCTCTCCCTTTAATAGCTCTGCCTGCTTGATCAGATACTCTATCCTCTCCTTTATCTCTGAAGAGAATTTAATATTGTCCTGAGTTATATTCCTGATTTTCTCTACGGATGTAACTATCTGCTCGCTTCCAATACTCTGCTCCTTTGTCGCCTTCACAATTGCATGCACCTTCTGATTCACATTTTCCACAGCATCATTTATCTGCTTGCTGCCCTTTGTCTGCTCAATAGTCGCCTGCCTCACCTGCCGCGATATATCCCTCATCTTCTCCACTGAGCCCATTACCTGATCACTTCCCTTTCTCTGCTCCTGTGTGGCATGCGCTATCTGCCTGACCATGTTAGTTATCTTGTGCACCTCCTCGCTAACCTGAACAACTCCCCTCCCCTGCTCTTTCGTTGCCCTCTCTATCTCCTTTGACATCTGCACAGACCTGTCAGACCTCTCAAGTATCTTCTTTAAGGCATTTGCAGCCTCCTTGGATAATTCTATGCCTTCTGTCACATTCTCAGAGCTCTCCTTCATGGATATTAAAGCCTCGCCAACCTCCTTCTGAATGGATTCTATCATCTGCGATATTTCCTTGGTGGATGCCACTGTCCTTTCTGCCAGGTCCTTTATCTCATCCGCAACCACAGCAAATCCTTTGCCATGCTCACCTGCCTGCGCCGCTATTATGGCGGCATTTAAGGCAAGCAGATTCGTTTGATCCGTAACATCATCTATTACTGTCAGCACCTTCCCAATGTGCTGAGACCTCTCCCCGAGCCTGTCTATTATATTCCCTGAGGCCTCCACAGACTTCATTATACGGTTCATACCCTCAACCGTCTTATCAATTGCCTTCATACCGAGTTCTGATGCCTCTCTCTTCACATCCTCAGACAGCCGCGCAGATTCATTAACATTCTCCTCTATACCTTTTATCGTAGTTGCTATCTCACTAACAGCCGCTGCCGTCTCCTCGGCAGAGGAAGACAGGACATCCACATTTTCATCTATCTGTTTTATTGATGCCGACATCTCTGTAATAAATGATGATGTGTCTTCTACTATTGTGTTCATGGTGTTGGCGCTCTGGGCAACCTGATTGATTGCTGCTGTCATCTCCAATACCGATGCAGAACTTTCATCCGCTGACTGGGAGAGACTCTCTGCAGCGCCTACAACACCCTTTATAGACTGATTCATCTGGCCTATGGCTGCGGAGGTAACCTCAGTAGATTCAACCTGCACAACTGTCCCCTTTGTGAGCTTCTCTGATACTGTATCTACATAAGCTGCGCCAGAGACGACTGCCTCTGAGACCTCCTGAATCCTTTTGATAATCCCGCGAAGGCTGTATATAAAACTATTAATACCTGTAGCAAGCTCCTTTATTGTTGATGCCTCTATCTCCTTTCGGAGATCCCCGCCTTCCATATCCTTCAATGTATTTATGATCTTTCCAAGGGGGTTCAGCACCTTGACAATAATAATAGAAATTATGATAACAGAGATAAGGCCGAGGATATCAATAAAAAGCTCTGTACGGAAGAGAGTCTTTCTCATAAGGGTATTATCCTTTATTGTAATCAGGCTTATCCCCTTCTCCTTATTTAACTCTGACAGGGCTACTTCATATATCTTACCCTCTTTTTTGAAATCCTTTTTACCTGCGCCCTCTTTCGCCAGATCATTTGTAACCTCTACTATCTTCTCATTCAGTTGTATGCCTGCCTCTACATCAAATATGGATTTTACCTCTGCCAAAAGCTGTTTTATATTCACCCCTAATTCTATAACCCCAAGTTTTTTGCCTTTTGAATAGATAGGCCCTGCAATGAATGTATAAATCTTTCCGTCCTTCTCATCTATGCCAAATACAATCCTGTCCTCCCTGTTGGCAATATGCGGTAAATCCCTCTTTTCTATCTGGGTATCCCGCAGATCAGTCGTCTTCAGAATAAGCCTTCCATCAGTTGCATAATAATTTAATATACTCAGCCCGTCCTTGCTCAATCTGTTAAGGATGGGATAGGAATAGTCATAGAGCTCATCTCTATCATGAAAGTTCTCCTGAATATAACTGATATTGGACACAGTCTCAAGGAGGTTTTGTGACCATCTCTTGTTGTTTAGCAGCGCCTTATCAATAACCCCTTTAAGGCTTGTCTTCTCCTCTTCCTTAATGTGTGAGGATATCCTTGCCAAGCCCCATCTCACCACACCTGCAAGCAGGATAAATTGGAGGGCTATAATTGCAACAAGGATTAATCTGATGCCGCTCTTTTTAAAGAATTCCATTCTTATATTACCTCACCTCGCCAATAGCAGTTAGTTGCAAAAATTAGCGTAATGTTTTTCCCTGTAGGCACGGTTTTAACCGTGCGATTTTGCAGGCATTTGCATGAATAAATTCATGCCTACAATTTTTGCAACTAAATACCAGCAGGGTATCTGTTAAATTCCCCTGCTGGTTATAAAAAATTGCTTATTTTTCTACAGGATAACCCTTTTCCTTCCACTCTGGTATGCCGCCCTTGAACCAGTTGACATTCTTGTAACCTGCCTTTATTGCAGCAACAGAGGACTTATAAGACTTCCAGCACCTATCACCATTACAATAGAAGACGATTGGAGTAGCTTTATCAGATGGTAGTTTACTCAGATCAAATTTATCCGCAGCCACATCAAAACTTACACTCTTATCGCTCTTCTCCTTATATGGGAGAAAAGCTGCGCCCGGTATATGACCTTCACCATATTCAAGCTCATTCCTTACATCAAAGACCTTTGCATTGCCGCTCATCAGCTTCTTGCACTCATCCGCATTTATCACCTTGGCGCCACTTAAGCCTTCAGGGACAATGGGATTCTCTGCATAGACACTGGCGCTTATGAAAAAGAGCGCTA
>CAKKST010000283.1 GCA_919903585.1 Nitrospiria bacterium
TGTCTGTTTTTCAAGGGTATATGTAGGTGTGCATTATCCATTGGATGTTATTGGCGGCGCCTTGATAGGCCTCCTCATCGCCTCAGGTGTTCTATATCTTGATAAAAGGTATTTTGTGAGGTTTTGTAGCCCCTTAAAAGACAAGCAAATCTGCTCAAAAGAGATTGACAAATAAGGTGTTAAATATTAAAATCCACACAAGTATAATGAAGAATTACAGATTTTCACTAATTCTTTTTGTCAGTTTTATTACCCTTTTCAGGATCTGGTTTATTGCCAATGGTTCTCTCAACCTTTCAGAGGATGAGGCCCACTACTGGGAATGGTCAAGGAACCTTGATTTAAGCTATTACAGCAAGGGCCCGATGGTGGCATATATAATATTTATCTTCACAAGCATCTTTGGCAATACAGAGCTTGGCGTCAGGTTTGGCGCTATTGCTGTTTCATTGGGGATGAATTTGATAACATATTTATTTGTAAGTGACATATTTGATGAAAGAAAGGCATTTTATTCTGTAATACTTATGAATATCATCCCGCTCTTTGCAGCCGGGGCGATTCTCTTTACCATTGATCCACCGTATTTCTTCTTCTGGTGCCTTGCTATATTTTTTACATATAAGGCAATAAATTATGATAAAAGATGGTGGTATGCTGTTGGGATTGCCATCGGCATGGGGCTGCTGACAAAATATACCATGGCCATGTTTATCCCGTTACTCTTTGCCTTTCTGCTGCTCTCAAGGGCAGGCAGCCACTGGGTGGCCAGAAAAGAGCCTTATTTAGCTGTTGTTATTGGCCTTGTATTTTTTACACCTGTCATCCTCTGGAATATACAGCATGACTGGGTCTCTTTCAGGCATGTTGCAGGTCAGGCAGGGCTCGCTGATGAAGATATATGGAGCCTTACCAATTCAATAAAGAATTTCATAGAGTTTCTGGGTATTCAAATAGGGATTATTACACCTGTTATCTTTACCGGGATGGTATATGCAGGTTATAAGTCTGTTAAAGGATTTATCAGAGAGAGGAGAGGACTTCCAGATTTTTGTATTTCTGGTTCGCACCCAAAAAAAATAAGCGGGGATGATTATTTATTTTTAATTATATTTTCAATACCAGTCTTGCTTTTTTTTATTCTATACAGCATCTATTCAAAGGTGCAGGGCAATTGGGCAGTTACTGCATATTTTACAGGTTTAATAATGACAGTTGCTGTCTTTGATGAAATATATAAAAGGGGTAAAGGAAAATTTCTAAAAACAGGAATAATCTTAGCTTTCATTATACCGATTCTTGCAACTATTATTGGTCATAGCGCTGATTTATTAAGATCAAGCGGCCTCACCATAAGACATGACCCTACAGCAAGGCTCAAGGGATGGGATGAACTTGGGAATGAGATTGGCAAAATTAATAATAGTATGAACAAAAATACCTTTATTTTTTCAAACCGCTATCAGATCGCAAGCGAGCTTGCCTTTTATGTTCGGGGACAGCCAAAGGTCTACTGTGCAAATTTAGGCAGAAGATTGAATCAGTATGACTTCTGGCAGGGATTTGACAGGCTTACTGGATGGGATGCAATATATGCAAAATATGGTGATGGTATAAATGACCCTGAAATTGATAATGCCTTTTCATCATGCGAAAAGGTAAAGACCTTTATTGCCTACGACGATGGTTATAAGCAAAAGGTCTTCTCCATATTTCGTTGTTATGATTTTAAAGGAATGGAGATGAAAAGGGATAAGGTAACATATTAATGAATAATAATATAGATGTTTCAATAGTAGCGCCCATTTATAATGAAGAGGAAAATATCGGGCTGCTCTATTCTGAATTGAAGATGGTGATGGACAAGACAGGTATTAATTACGAAATCATCTTTATTGATGATGGGAGTACAGACAGGACTCCAAAGCTTCTTTCAGACCTGAATAAAAAAGATGAGAGGGTGGTTGTTGTCAATTTTCGGAGGAATTTTGGCCAGACTGCTGCCATGTCTGCAGGATTTGACTATGCAAGAGGGGAGGTTATTGTAACAATAGACGGCGATCTCCAGAACGATCCCGAGGACATCCCAAAGCTGCTTGATAAGATAAAGGAGTGTGATGTTGTGAGCGGCTGGAGGTTTGACAGGAAGGACCCCTTTATTTCAAGGAGGCTTCCTTCAATGATTGCAAACTGGATCATCTCAAAGGTTACAGGTGTTGAACTCCATGACTATGGATGCACATTAAAGGCATACAGGAGTGATGTTGTAAAAAACATCCGCCTCTATGGCGAGATGCACAGGTTTATCCCTGCAATAGCGAGCTGGATGGGCGTTAAGATAGCAGAGGTAAGGACAAACCACAGGCCGAGAAAATTTGGGAAATCAAAATATGGCCTATCAAGGACACTGAGGGTTGTACTTGATCTTATTACTGTAAAGTTCCTTCTGAGCTTTTCAACAAGGCCCATTCAGATATTCGGCCTCTTTGGTGTAATTTCAGGCGGCGCGGGGATACTGATAACAGGATACCTCAGCTATCTTAAATTAATACATGGGGTAAATATCGGCGGCAGGCCATTGCTTCTTTTGGGGGTTTTTCTTATTTTGCTTGGCGTACAGTTGATAATCATGGGGCTTTTAGGCGAGATGCTTGTGCGCATATATTATGAGTCACAGGATAAACCAATCTATGTTATAAGAAAGGTGTCTGATAAAAAATGAAAAAAAAATGGCTTTCACTCTTAGCAAAGATAATTGTAAGCGGCCTTATTTTGACAATCCTCTTTTACAAGACCGATGTAAATAAGTTTTATACCATCATAAAAGGAGCAGATATGCTAATATTTCTCCTTGCCTTTTGTCTTTTCATCATTGCACAAACAATAAGCACATACAGGTGGAAGATGCTGCTTCATACCGAAAGGATGAATATCCACTTTTATAATCTGATTGCATATTACTTTATCGGTATGTTTTTCAATCTCTTTATGCCTACCCTCGTTGGCGGCGATGTGGTAAGGGGATATTATCTTTACAAAAAATCTAACAAGGGAAGCGAATCAGTGGCATCCATATTTGTTGAGAGGCTGAGCGGTTTCTTTGCCCTTATGGTGATCGGGCTGTTGTCGCTTATTATTGGTTATTCCTATATTAATGATAAGCCGATAATAGTCATTCTGCTTGCTGCAATAACCTCAGTTTTTTTTGCCTCTTTGCTTTTGATTGCAAATAAAGGGATAAGGGACAGGGTCAATGAGCTTATAAAAGGCGGAAGATTTGAATGGATAAGGCAAAAGCTTAAGGGTATCTCTGAGTCAATAAAAAGGTACAGAAACCATAAAGAGGTTGTGATGAGGGTGATCCTATTATCATTTTTGGTACAGGTGATTGGAATCTTTATCTTTTATTTTGTTTCAAAGGCGCTTGGATTTAATGTTTCTTTAGCCTATTTCTTTTTATTTGTTCCTATCATTACTGTTATCTCCATGGCCCCTGTTACATTTGGCGGGCTCGGTGTGAGGGAGTTTTTGGCAATATTTCTTTTTCATAAAGTCGGGCTTGGGACAACAGAGGCGTTGAGCCTTTCATTATTATGGTTCTCCATATCTGTTATTGCAAGCATTTTGGGAGGTGTTATTTTTCTATTTAGCGAGAATCCAATGTCAACTTCACATAAAAAGACAGCGTAATGCCCTATGAATAATGAAATAAAACTAAAGGTCAACATACTCCCTGATGAAAAAGAGGTGATATGTAATAAGGACACTACAATACTTAATGCCTGCACTTCAGCAGGGATAATGCTCAATGCGCCATGCAGCGGCGAGGGGACATGCGGCAAGTGTGTTGTGCAGGTGATAGAAGGGGCATCAGCGCCTGACTCCTGCGAGTTCCAGCTTTTATCAGGGACAATGCTAAAAACGGGTTACCGCTTTGCCTGCAGGTCTAAGGTTAATGATAATATGCGGCTGATAATACCATCAGAAAGCCGCATTGTTAGGGAAAAAAAGGTAAAGGCAAGCACAGCGCGTGTGCTCAGCCTCAGGCCGAATATAGTAAAGATGTATTTAAGACTGCAGCAGCCAAAGGAGAAGGCAGGGGTCTCTCACCTTGAGGTGCTTGAAAAGGCAATATTAAGGAGGTTCGGCAAGATTGAGACACCGCTTGAGCTGATCCGCAGGCTGCCCAATATATTAAAGGCTGCCAATTATAAAGTGACAGCAGTCATAATGGGCAGGCGATTAACAGACTTAGAGATAGGTGATACAACACGGGATATATTCGGGGTGTCCTTTGATATCGGGACGAATGTTATTGCAGGCGCCCTAATTAATATAAATAATGGGAAGGAAATAGGGACTGTGTCTGATATAAGTTTCCTGTCAAAAAACGACAGGGATTTAAAGGCAAAGATTACAACACTTCTTAGAAATCCAGAAGAGGGCCTAAAAGAACTGCAGGACGCCCTGATAAACAGGATAAATGGCATAATAACAGAGCTTATATCAAAGAAAAAAATAAGGAGAGAGCATATCTATGAAATGTCTGCTGCAGGAAGCTCTGTGATGCAGCATATACTCCTCGGCATCAATCCCACGTCCCTTGTATCTGCAACACATCACCCTGTGATAAAACGGAGTATAGATGCCGATGCAGCAGCGCTCGGTATTAATTTGAACAGGATGGCAAGGGTCTATGTAATGCCATCCCTGTCAGGATTCGTTGGCGGCGATGCAATCTCATTGATCCTCAGCGCTGCAATGAATAAAGATGAAAATATCAAGCTTGCAGTTGGTTTGGGTGCAAATGGCATTATAATACTCGGTTCAAAGGATCGGATGCTCATATATTCCACATCAGCCTCATCTGCATTTGACGGTATTCATATAAATAACGGGATGCTGCCATCTGAGGGCGCTGTTGAAGACATAAAATTTAATCTGGGTCATAAACATAAAAAGGGAAAGGATATTGAGTTAAAGGTTATCGGAAATGTAGAGCCTGAAGGCATTACCAGCGGCGCTGTTGTAGCCCTTTTATCTGAACTTAAAAGGCTCGGTGTAATTGAAAAAAATGGAAGGATAAGATCAAAAGAGGAATTAAGAAACAGCCTTGACAGTGCAATCTTAAACAGAATAGGATCAGATAATAATGGAAATACATTTACTATCTATAACGAAAAAAGAAAAAAGATAGCCTTAACACAGAGGGATGTAAAGGAGATACAGATTGCAAAGGGGACGATAAGGGCAGCAATAGAGATTATGAAAGGGATACTAAAGATTACAGATGATGATATAATGGAGGTGTATCTCTCAGGCACTTATGGGATCACCTATAATCTTGAGAGAATAGCAGATATAGGCGTCTTTCCGGCAAACTATCTGGAAAAATTGGAATATCTTGGCGATAGCACATCAATAGGCGCAAAGATGGCGCTTCTTTCAAAGGATATAAGGGCAGAGGCAGAGATTATATCAAATTCAGTGGAATACCTTGACCTCGCAAGCAGGGAAGATTTTCAGGATGAATTTTCCATCTGGATGAATTTTTAATACAGGGCTTAAAAAAACTTTTGCCCTTGATTACACAGATTACAAGAAACAGATTACACAGATGAGAGGAATTTTTAATCGGTGTAATCGCTTTTAAGAATCAGTGTAATCATTTAATAATAACAGGAGGTTGTAATGGGTAAGATCAGAATTGCATTAATAAGTGTGTCAAACAAGGATGGGGTAGTTAATTTTGCAAAGGGGCTTAATGAATCTGGTGTAAAGATACTTTCTACAGGGGGTACGGCAAAGGCATTAAGGGATGCAGGCATACCGGTTATAGATGTGTCAGAGCATACAGGTTTTCCAGAAATGCTTGACGGAAGGGTAAAGACACTTCATCCCAAGATACATGGCGGGCTTCTTGGCAGAAGGGATAATCCCGAGCATGTAAGGCAGATGAAGGAGCAGAACATAGAGCCAATAGATATGGTGGTTGCAAACCTCTATCCCTTTGAGGCGACGATTGCAAAGCCAAACTGCACCTTTGAAGATGCGATTGAAAATATAGATATTGGCGGGCCTGCAATGCTAAGGTCTGCTGCAAAAAATTTTAAGGATGTTGCAGTGGTTGTTGACCCCCTTGACTACAAAAAGGTTCTTGAGGAGATGAAAAAGAGCAGCAGCGGTCTTTCAGAAGAGACAAAATTTGAGCTTGCACGTAAGGTATTTCTTCATACTGCAAAATACGACAGCGTAATATCCAATTACCTTGAAAAGAGCGACAAAGAGCCTGTGAGATTTCCCGGCATCCTTACACTGCAATTTGAGAAGGTGCAGAATCTGCGCTATGGAGAAAACCCTCACCAGCAGGGCGCCTTTTACAGGGAATTTAATATCAAAGAGCCATCTGTGTCAAGGGCAAGGCAGCTTCAGGGCAAGGAGATGTCCTTTAATAATTTCCTTGATGCAAACTCTGCCTTTGAGCTGGCAAAGGAATATACAGAGCCTGCTGTTGTAATAGTAAAGCATAACAACCCATGCGGTGTGGCAACCGGCGAGCCTCTGGTAAAGGCATATAAGATTGCCCGCGATGCTGACCCTGTATCTGCCTTTGGCGGTGTGCTTGCCTTTAACAGAATGGTTGATGCAAAGACAGCCAAGGAGATTGTCTCTACCTTTGTGGAGGTTGTTATAGCGCCGGAGTTTGATGAGGATGCGCTTGAGGAATTTAAAAAGAAAAAGGACATCAGGCTGCTTGATGCCGGGCCGACTGTAAAGGGCGAGGCAGAGGGCATGGACATGAAAAAGATAGCAGGCGGCCTGATATTTCAGGACAGAGATCTCGGCAGGATAAATAATATCAAGGGCCTGAAGGTGGCAACAAAAAGAAAGCCTACTGAGAAGGAATGGAAGGCGCTATCTTTTGCTTGGAAGGTGTGCAAGCATGTAAAGTCAAATGCAATAGTCTTTGCAAAGGAGAATTGTACGATTGGCATTGGCGCCGGACAGATGAGCCGTGTAGATTCTGTAAAGATTGCAGTAATGAAGTCCATTAAGTCTACAAAGGGCGCTGCGCTTGCCTCTGATGCCTTCTTCCCATTTGCAGACGGCATAAAGGCTGCTGCAAAGGCAGGGATAAAGGCAATAATCCAGCCCGGCGGCTCAATTCGTGATGATGAAGTGATTGCAGCAGCAGACAAGCACAAGATTGCAATGGTGTTTACAGGCATGAGGCATTTCAGGCATTAAAAACATTCTTCCCTCTCCCCTTGCGGGAGAGGGTTGGGGTGAGGGGTGGGTGGATTCATTCATTAGTCTGATGTATAAGTCTATAAAAAGGAAAAAAACAGTAAGGAGGTGCGGCAATGCCTGTTACTCGTGACCATCCATCGTATGCTGGGACCTAACGGCAATCCCCGCCTTGAGAGTATTTTGGGGATCATAAAAATACTCCAGACGCATGAAAAGGTGAAACTGAGGGCTAAAATTGTTCAGCAAGCTGCTTAGGCTTACTTCCACATCTTTTCATCTATAGCTTCAAAATCAGCAATTTTCTTCTGAAACTCTAAGTAATCCTTTTCATTCCATGTGCCTGCTAAATAATCAAGGTCATCATAAACAATAGCCCTTTTTTTCTTTTCAAGACCAAGCGCTCCCCTAATAGTCTTTAATAAGATGGTGTTAATGCTTGTCCCTTCTTTTTTAGCCTTTTCCTTTAAAACTTTTGCAATTTCGTTGTCTATTCCTCTGATAGTTATTACACCCATCTTTCCTCCAATTCTCAAATAATCGCACTCAGCAGCATAAGCCCCTCTACATATTTGAAATGTTCATCAAAGGTAAAAAGTGATAAACCATGCTTCATCGCCGTGGCAGCAACCCACATATCATTTGAGGGGATTGGTTTTCCCTTCCTCTTTAAATTCCAATAAATTTTGGCGTAGAATTCAGCTATTTCCTCGTCTATTTGAATCAGATAAACACGCGGAGAATCTAAAAATTGATCTAATTCGTTTATATTTTTTGCCTCCTTACCACCGCCTTTGAATCCACTTAACAACTCACCTAATACTACAACATTTAAAGCTATATATTCTGCCCTTTTAATAACCTCAACTGCAAAGGGTTCATTTCGTTTAAATGCAGCATATATATTAGTGTCTATTAAAATCTTTTTCATTTGGCAGCCAATTGATTATATAATATGATAGCATTTTAAAGTCATAAATTGCAAGCAGATTTTGTCTAACTGACTTTTTCATTTTCAACCCAATCTTACACATCTAACCGGGAACCGTGTCCCATCTGAGTACAGCCATATGCTATCCTACAGGACAAAACTTGCTTCAAGGGAAATATGAAGGGAAAAGAGATTTTTAAAAACCTGCCAGCAGCATCAGCTAATAGAGCGCTTGAGGTTTAACACTCAAAAGCTGCACCCTTCTCAATTTTTTGTATTCAAATATCAAAAAACATGGTAAACTTAAAATAAATGGAAGGAGGTACTTCATGACAAACACAGCAATGCGAAATAATATTATAGCCCAGATTGATAAACTTCCATCTGATCTACAGCTTCGCGTCCTAAATTTTGCAAA
>CAKKST010000284.1 GCA_919903585.1 Nitrospiria bacterium
ATGAGCCGCGGATGCCCATCTTGTCCTCTATCTTGCCGACAGAGAATCCCTTTGTATTTGTCTCTACAATAAAGGCAGTAACACCGCCATGTGCGCGAAGCGCCTTGTCTGTTACAGCAAAGATGACGATAATGTCTGCTATATCGCCATTTGTGATCCAGATCTTGTTTCCATTGATTACAAAATAATCCCCATCCCGCACAGCAGTGGTCTCAATGGCTGCTGCATCTGAGCCTGCCTGCGGCTCTGTTAGGCCAAATGCCCCGAGCTTCTTCCCCTGCGCAAGGGGTGTAAGATATTTTTGTTTCTGCTCCTCTGTGCCGTCAAGATAAATGGCAGTTGAACAGAGACTCACATGGGCGCCAAGTGTAACACTTGTAGAGGCGCATCCCCTTGAAAGCTCCTCAAGCATTATGCAGTAACCTATCTCGCCCATGTCTGCGCCGCCGTATTTCTCTGGAAATGGGATGCCCATCAGTCCCAGCTCTGCGGCCTTGTTTATCAGCTCCCTCGGAACCTTGTGCTCTTTATCAATCTTTGCTGCAAGCGGTTTTACCTCATTGGTTGTAAACTTCCTCACCATGTCCCGCAACATATTGTGTTCTTCGCTAAAGGTAAAGTCCATGTTTTCCTCCTCATTCCCCCTCACCCTAACCCTCTCCCACGAGGGGAGAGGGAATTAATTGATTGCATTATTATTTCCCCTCCCTTGATGGGAGGGGCTATATTAAATTCACCCCCTCCTTTAATTCCTCCCCCCTCGAGGGGGAGGATAATAGGTGGGGGGCTGTTAATAGGGGAGGGTGTAAACTACATTACTTATCCTTAAACTTCGGCTGTCTCTTTTCTATGAATGCCTTTAAACCCTCTTTCATGTCCTCTGTCTCGCAGAGGCTGCCAAATAATTCTGACTCAAGCCTTAATCCATCTTCAATAGATTTTTTATATCCCTCCTGAACGGCCTTTATCCCTGCTGATACTGCAACAGCGCCTTTAGTTACAATCTTTTTTGCAATGCCCTTTGCCTGTTTTAATACCTCTGCATCAGGCACAACCTTATTGACTAATCCGAGCGCCTTTGCCTCCTGCGCCATGATCATATCACCTGTTAATATCAGTTCCATTGCCCTCGCCTTTCCAATTAATCTCGGCAGGCGCTGTGTGCCGCCAAAACCGGGGATGATGCCGAGATTTATCTCAGGCTGGCCGAGGCGAACACGTTCACCAACAACACGCATGTGGCATGCCATTGCAAGCTCCATACCGCCGCCGAGGCACACGCCATTGATTGCAGCAATGGTTGGTTTTATGGAATTCTCAAACCTACTTATAATCTCCTGTCCCTTTGTCGTTGCCTCCATACCTTCTTTTTTGGATGAGATATTTACAATCTCCTTGATATCAGCGCCTGCAACAAAGAAGGTGCCGGCGCCTGTTACAATAATTGCCTTTGCATCATTATTCTTTGAAAGCTCATCAAGGGCGCTGTTAAGCTCTTTCATCACAGGCATGCTTAATGCATTTGCAGGCGGGTTATTGATGGTGATAGTTGCAATGTTTTCCTCAACTACATAGGTCACAAACTGATTGGCCATTTGATCCCTCCACTTTAATTTTTTACTGATTAAGTATACCCCGAACCCCTTAATTTGGCAAGGTAAATTGATAAATACCGGCTGCCTTGATTTAATGGGCATATAGGTATATAATTAAATTGAAATTTTATGGATATATTGTCACCATCCAATTACCTATATAACCCACATGCAATTCCTCCTTTAATCACGGGTCTTTTAATTCTGTTGTTGGGTGTCTTTGTCTTTTCTAAAAATATCAAGGACTTAAAACACATAGTTTTTTTTATTTTTACAGTGAGCATTGCAATATGGCAGATCAGCAGCTTCTTTTATCACTCTGCGGTAAGCAATGATATTGCCTATTGGTGGGCAAGATACATTCTATTTTTGGGCATTGCTTTTATTCATATCCATCCCTACTATTTTTCTGTGCTGTTGTTAAATCTTAAAAACCAGAGGAAATTTGTAATCCTCGGTTACATTATCGGTGCAATATTCTGTATTATACAGATAAGTACAGGATATGTCTTCTCTGACATGAAAAGGGTATACTGGGGCTATGCGGGTGTCCTCGGGCCGTTAGGGGTCTATTATTTAATCTTTTTTTACACCTATGCAGCAGCCCTTTTGTTAAATTTCTATCTTGGTTATAGAAGGGCAGTTACTGATGCAGAACGACTTAAGCTGAAATATCTTTTTGTGG
>CAKKST010000285.1 GCA_919903585.1 Nitrospiria bacterium
ACAGCAAGATAATATTAAAGCATGTATTGAAGAATGCCCTGACGCCGATTATAAGCGTAATGGGGCCGATACTTGCTGGACTTGTTGCAGGCTCATTTGTTGTTGAATATATATTCTCTATCCCAGGCATGGGAAGATATTTTATCACTGCTGTTACAGACAGGGACTATCCTTTGATAATGGCAACTACAATGGTGTATGCTGTTCTGATTGTAATTGCAAATATTGTTGTGGATGTCTTGTATAAGGTAGTTGATCCGAGGGTGAGGCTTGAGTAAAGAAAATCAAAAATCAAAATTTAAAATTCAAAGTTTAGGAAAAAGACCGCTAACACTACTTAGTACAATAATTATTATGTTGCTTATCTTTTCTGCAATTCTTGCCCCATTGATTGCGCCATTTTCCTATGATGAGCAGGATACTGCAAATATCTTAAAGACACCTGACAGCAAACATATCATGGGCACAGACAAGCTCGGCAGAGACCTCTTTAGCCGTATTTTATATGGCGCACAGATCTCCCTTGCTGTTGGTATTATTGCTACCCTCGTTGCCATGATTATAGGCGTCCTTTATGGCGCAATATCTGGGTATAAAGGCGGCGCAATTGATAATTATATGATGAGGATTGTTGATATAATCTATGCCCTGCCTGATATCCTCGTTATAATACTCATTACAATAATTATTGGCAGGGGATTTTTTGGGATTGTATTGGCAATAAGCATTGTTAGCTGGGTTGGCATTGCAAGACTGATGCGCGGCGAGGTATTAAAATTGAAAGAGCAGTTGTTTGTTGAATCTGCAAAGGCAATAGGCGCAGGGCATTGGAGAATAATTCTAAGGCACATCCTGCCGAACACGCTCGGCCCATTGATTGTAACAATGACATTCCGTATCCCTGCGGCAATCCTCTCTGAATCCACACTGAGCTTTATTGGCCTTGGCCTTGCCCCGCCATTTAGTTCCTGGGGCGTTCTTGCAAATGACGGCTGGACAGCATTAAGGTTTTATCCCCACCTTTTAATTTTTCCTGCTATCATGATATTTGCTGCTGTATTGTCATTTAATATTTTTGGTGATGAACTGAAAGAGGCAATGGATCCGCAGTTAAGAACAGGAGGGGCATAAGGATAATTAATGGAGCTTGAGTTTTTAAAATCGCTCACTATTATCTTTGGCGTTTCAGCCGTTGTGGTGTTTCTTCTTGGAAGGCTGAATATCCCGTCCATATAATCCATCATCTGATTTTATTCTGAAAACAGGGGATGTTATCCTTTTTCTCGGCAGGAGAGAGGATGTTAATTGTGCGATAGAGTATCTGGAGTCTGGTAGGTTTATCTGACCTCAAATGCTGCTGTATCCATAATATTGAGAAAATAAGGTTAGCCAAACAAATCCGCATGAGTCCCTGTCCTTTCAAAGATTATCTCATTGCCTGTTATTTTGTATATGAGCAGCCAATCTGGTTCTATGTGGCATTCCCGTCTCCCGATGTAATTTCCTCTGAGGTTGTGTTCTTTATGCCTCGGTTCCATAGACTCCTGATTTATAAGCCTCCTCATTATAACAATTATTTTCTTTTCATCCTTTCCACGCCTTAGAATCTTCTTATAGTCTTTCTCAAACTGATTAGTAGTCCTGAATTTAAACATTAACCCCTCATCTTTTGAATAAACTCCTCTAATGTCTCGTAGGTATTAAGCTCTGCGCCTGCATCAGTCTTTTTAAAGGTCTCCATGGTAGTCTTATTGGGTATCCTTACATCAAAGGGCAGCCCTTTTCTCAACTGAATCTGTCTGTAAAACAGGTTAATCGCCTCTGTGCTTGTTATCCCCAGTTTTTTTAATATCCTTTCCACATTAGATTTTAACCCAGGTTCTGTCCTCGCCCTTATCATTCCTGTCTTTGCCATATATCATCACCTCTTTTTATTTTATTGTATCTCATTTGAGATACTATGTCAAGGCAATCGCTGTAATTAATTATCATTTTCTGTTCTTCAGGCTTTTGTGTGGGTAAGC
>CAKKST010000286.1:0-9772 GCA_919903585.1 Nitrospiria bacterium
GCAATCCCTTTATATTAAGCTCTGCATGAGCCTTATAAATAGCCTCATCATTGCAGCCGTAAAAAGTATATTCCCCTTGCTAAAAAAAGGTCAATACAAAACCACTTTACAGCATCTCTATTGAAATCTGTGAAATAGGCTTTTATACCACATTTTCCTCTTTTTTAATAGAAAAAGGGGGTTGTCTTTTATTACCCCTCACCCTGCCCCTCTCCCGCAAGGGGAGAGGGAAGATCAAACAGAGCTTAGTTTTTAACAGCCTTACGGATGTGTGTTCTGTACTGCGCACTGCGTTCCCGGACAACAAATCCTATTTTCTTCTTTTTAGGTTCCGGAGTTGCCATCAATTGACGAATGGCGTCAAACACCACTTTAAACTGTGCATCGTATTTCTTTTCCATTTCTTCCAGCTTTCGCGCAAGGTCTTTATGCGTTGCCAGCATTTCGCGGAGCTTTACAAAAGCCCGCATGATGGCGATATTGACATGAATCGCCCGCTCGCTGTTCAATACACTTGAAAGCATTGCAACTCCTTGTTCGGTGAATGCATATGGAAGATATTTAGTATGTTCGCCTCTTTTTAAGGTGCCAAAATGACTCCTTAAAGAATCATATTCTTCTTTCCGTAGTTCAAACATGAAATCTTCCGGAAACCGGGTTATATTCCTTTTGACCTGCCTTTTCAGGCGCTTAACCTCTACGCCATAAAGCTCGGCCAGTTCACCATCTAACAATACCTTATGGTTGCGGATCAGATAAATTTTTCTTTCAATCATTTCTACTGGAATCAGCGCTTTCAACTACCCTCCTTCGAAATCACAATTGAAGCCATAAAAAGTATATCCCCCTTGTGAAAAAAGGTCAATACAAAATCACTTTATGTCAAGCCAATTTAGAAATGTCCTATTATTACCAAAATAGAAATGTCCGGTAATGTCAATTGTTATGTGTCAGTGGGAATAGGGTAGCCACCTTCTCCTTTTTATTCTCATAGGTAAAGACTGCAAATATTATACGCTCTACACTGGTTCTATCACTAAATACGTTCGGGTTGATTAATATGATTTCTTTTGGTAGTATTTAGATAAGTTGAGGAGAAAAAGATGAAATGTTTATTATGTAAAGGAGAGATGGAAAAGGAAACTGTTGCCTATACAGTAGATAGAAAGGGATATCACCTTTTCCTTGAAAAAATTCCTGCCTATGTTTGTTCTCAATGCGGAGAAAGGTATTTTGAAGAGAAAGAAGTGGATGCCATTCAAGATATGATTAAGACATTTGAAGAGAAGCTGAAAGGGGTTTTAACGGCAACATAGACACTCACTACCCTATCCTGTCCCTAACACCTCTTTACATTCTTTTAGTGTCATTCCCGCAGCGTTTTTGAGCGGGAATCCACAAATAGACAAGACTGGATTCCTGCCAGAGACATGCAGGAATGACAAAAGGTGTAAAGCTATTTATGAGACACCACACTAACACGCCCTACAGCCACCCTGACAGCCCCAGTTCAGCAACCTTCTCTCTCATCTTGGATTGGAATGGCCTCGGCGTCTCTGAGACAAAGGCATTAATCATGTCCTTGTCTTCTACAAAAGACGAACCGCGAACAAGGGCATTTTCCATTGCCTTTTTATTTACCATCCTTCTTGCAATTGGCTGCAGCAGCATTGGCACAGACTTTATAATTTCATCAAATCTTTCCTTTGTCTCTTTTTTCCAGATTATCTCCTTTTTATCTACCTTAACTTCAGCCACTTCATTCGGCATTTTTACAGCATTTGCAGGGAAATACATCCAGTTTGGATGCCTGGGAATGAATTCATCCATTATCTCAAACAAACGGCTGCTGATGTCATCAGATATATAAAATTTTGGATAAAAAAGCGACTCGCCCTTTTTAATCTTCCCTTCTTTCTCTGCAAGCCTCTGGATTGGAGTATTTGGATATAATCTTATGGATGCAACTGCAAAGACCTTTGGTGGATTTATCTCCTCCATGTTCTTTAAAGTCTCCTTTAGCGTCTCTTCTGTTTCACCAGGACCGCCAAGCAGAAGAAAGTGCATGTGCATAAGCCCTGCCTCATCACACATCTTTGCAGCGTGTCTTATATCATCAACAGAAAAATTCTTGCCGAGCCTTTTTAACATAACAGAAGAGGCCGCATCAGAGCCTATCTCAACGCTTTTGCACCCTGCGTCAATCATTAGATTTAGCAGCTCCTTTGAAAAATTCCTTGGGCTTATCAGGGCGCTCCACTGGATATCTAATCTTCTTTTGATTATCTCAGCACATATTTCCTTTGCATGGCTCTCTGGAGAATTAAAGACATTATCAACAAAATAGAAATTGGCAATGTTGTATTTCCTTATCATCTCCTCCATCTCATCTGCAACACTAACAGGTGAGCGGAGGCGCACATTCTTACCCTCAAGGAAGGGATATGTGCAGTATATGCAGGAATATTCGCACCCCCGCTTTGTCTGGATATTTCCCATATCATACAGGTGATTTGGCAGTAGATGCCTTGCAGGCATTGGAAGCCTGTTTATATCTTGCAGCCTCCAGGGCATATTCATGCGAAAGTCGCTTTTATTGTCAATGTAGGCTGCACCTGCAATATCATCAAAGGGTTTTTTATCTGATAATCTTCTTAAAAGCTCAGGCAGGCTTTCTTCTCCTTCACCTATAATACCGAGGTCAACGTCAAAATACCTCAGCATGTCCTCCGGTGTAATGGAGAAGGCTGTGCCGCCGAGTATTATCTTTCCCCTGCCATAATCCTTGCAGCAGTCAACAACATCCTTTATAGTTGGGATAAGAAAGGTGGTTGAGCTCTCCAGATTTCTTATAGAGATGCCGATAATGTCAGGCTGAAAGTCATTGAGTGTTTTCTTTGTGGCGCTGACAGGCTCATCCTCAAAACACAAATCAAGAACCTTAACATTATATCCTTCTTTTAAAAGGACTGCTGACAGATAGGCAATTCCGAGCGGCGCAGCAACATAGGGCTCTTTTTCTCTATTGGGTGAGATAAATAAAACTTTCATTATGATATTATTAGGGATTTATTATATCCAATTCCTCATCCTTGGCAGCCTTTAGCAGATTAACATCTGATGACACAAAAATAAGATTATCCTTAAATATCCCTTTTAACCATAAGGCAGATGACAGATGGATGCTATCAGCGCCTTTCAAATAATGGGTTTCTATAATCTCTCTTGTGACAGGAAGCATCTCATCCTGAAACTCAACGATGCAAAGATAATCCCAATCAGCCTGAAAGTCTTCAGATGCCCGCTGGAATTTGTTTTCTGAGATGTCTTTATGTCTGTATTTTCTTGCAAAGGCAGAGAGCACTTCCGGGTATGTAATCTTTGATGTAGCAAAAACATCTGATGCATCAAGTATGGTCTTAACCTTTTCGCTGCCATCCTCCATAAGATATTTTTTAACCAATGCGCTGCTGTCAAGATATATCATCTTCTCTCTTCAATGATAATCTTCGAGGCTGGCCTGCCTCTGGCCTTAATCGGCTTAAAGGGTGCGAGCTTGGCGCCCTTTACAGGAAGCCTTATCCTACCCTGTTTTGCCAGTACAGCAAGCCTCTCTTCCAGACCTGCCTCCTTTTCAACAATGTCAAGGCTGTGGAGGATAGCGACAGGCATTCCCCTATCGGTAACTATAATATTATCCCCGCCTTTTGCAAGGTTCAGATAATATGTGAGTTTATTTTTTAATTCCTTTACGCCGACCCTTTGCATAATATCACCCTATGTAGCTATGGTAGCTACCTGATATTGAAAAGTCAAGTAAAATAATGTAATTACACTGTCTTTTCATTAATACAGAGAGGAGTTATTAAGGTCATAGATGGCCATTGGTTAAGACAAAAAAGAAGATAATTGCACCCCATAATTATTTTAAAAACCCCTTTGTTTTTTAATCAATTTTCAGGTATAATCAGGGACATGAAACCCTGCCCTGCTATGGGATTTTTTTTTGGGGGGGGGATTTTGGGGCAGGGGCCTAACAGATATGGCGCAAATATTGCATATTTTTAGGTGAGGAGGTTCTTAGAATGTTTGGTGTAAAACGGTTTATAAAGAGTCTTTCTATTAGGACTAAGCTATTAGCGGGGCTCTTTGTATTTATATCACCCTTAGCAGGCATCAGCATCTTCCTTATAACATACACCCAACAGGGGATATGGGAGATAGTAACAGAGATACTGCTGATAAACCTGATCCTCGGCGCTGCTACAGCCCTTATCCTGTCAAGATTAATACTGACCCCCATCTCACGGCTTTCTGAAGGTATATATAAGATACATAAGGGCGGCCTTCCGTCTACTGCTACGATAGATAGAGGTTTTATACGGTGCTGGGAAAAACTGGACTGCAACAGCAAGGAGTGCCCGGTTTATGGCAAGGAGGACCTCCGCTGCTGGACAATAGCAGGGACATACTGCCTCGGCCAGATTCAGGGTGTATATGCACAGAAGATCGGCGACTGCAGAAAATGTACTGTCTATAAATATAATTCCGGAGATGAAATCGCCCAGCTTGATGACGCCTTTAAGATTACTGTAAGAAATCTCTTTGCCTCCATCTCTGACCTTGAAAAGGCAAAAAAGGATGCAGAGGCATACTCGTATGAGCTTGAGCTTTCACATAAGGTTGTAAACGAGCTTCATAAGTATACCAATAATATACTCAACAGCCTTTCTACAGGCATAATAGCGCTGGATGAGGAAAAAAAGATAAAGTTCTTTAACAACAACGCAAAGAATATCCTTGGCATTGATCTAAAAAATGTAATTGGAAAAACCTTTGTGGATGTGGTGCATACGCATCCTGATTGTGTCAGCTTCTTTGAATTTGTAAATAAAAAGATGAAGGATTTTGAAAAGAAGGGGCGGCTCCTGGATAATATTGAAAAGGGGTTTATTTTAAATGGCCATGAGATAATTATCGGCCTGAAGATAATGCCGCTTTATGGCGTCAAATATGCTAAGAGTGTCCCCCTTATCATTGTGTTTGACAATATAAGCGAACAAAAGAGGCTGTATAAGGAGTATGCGCAGTCCAAAAAGATGGCAGAGCTCGGCATTGTGGCAGCAAAGATCGCTCACGAGGTGAGGAATCCCCTGCATGTCATAGAGGGAGGACTGCACTATCTTTCAAAGGAGTATGCAGGTGATGAAAAGATAACTGAAATCATCGAGCTTTTAAAGGATCAGGTAATAAGGCTTGACAAGGTTACAGGCGACCTGCTTGAGGTTGCAAGGCCGATAAAGGGAAAGATTGAAAAGACTAATCTAAAGAATCTTGTGCTTAAGACGCTGAGGTTTATGAAGGAAGGCTTTATGGAGGCAAATATAGACCTGCAGGTAAACCTTGATGAAGGTCTTCCTGAGGTATGGGCATATCCCACAGAGCTTGAAAGGGCATTAGTAAATATCGTCAGAAATTCTATTGACGCATCCCCGCCGGGCAGCAGGATAAAGGTGATTACAGGCCTTGCAAGTTCAAGAGACAGGGCATGGGTGGAGATCATTGTTGTGGATAATGGAAAGGGGATACAGGATAAGGCATCCATCTTTAAACCATTTTATACCACCAAACCAAATGGCACAGGCCTCGGCATGTCCATTGTGCAAAAGATCGTGAACCAGCACAAGGGTGAGATACGCGTGGAAGACAATCCAGAAGGCGCTGGCACCCTTGTTTCTATCAGACTACCGCTTGAAGGAACGCCAGATTATGCCGAACACAATATTGATCATTGATGACGACAGGGCTATTCTTAAGGTAATGCAGATGAACCTTGAACAGGGAGGTTTTACTGTCTTTACAGCAGACAACGGCAAGGACAGCCTCAGCATCCTGCAGGAAAAATATATTGATGTGGTGCTCCTTGACCACCAGATGCCGGATACCAGCGGCCTTGAGCTTTTAAAGATTATAAAGGGGAAATACACCGACCTGCCTGTTATCATGGTCACAGCCTACGGCACAATTGAAATGGCTGTAGGCGCAATGAAGTCCGGCGCCTTTCATTATCTGACAAAACCAATCAATTATGACGAGATGTTCCTCCTGTTAAAGAATGCCATGGAGCAGCGGAGGCTGCTGAACAAGGTTGAGATGCTCACACAGGAGGTAATGAAGATATACGGCCTTGAGAATATCATTACAAATAATCAGAAGATGAAGGAGGTGCTTGAGACTGCCCTTAATGTGGCCGATACAGAGGCAACAATTTTAATAACAGGGGAGACAGGCACAGGCAAGGAATTAATAGCAAAGGCCATTCATTATAACAGCAAGCGGTCAAAGGGGCCTTTTATTAAGGTAAACTGCACAGCCCTTTCAGAGACATTACTTGAAAGCGAGCTATTCGGCCATGAAAAGGGCGCATTCACAGGCGCCTATAAGATGCGCAAAGGCAGGTTTGAGCTTGCTGACAACGGCTCTATATTCTTGGACGAGATGGGAGACATCCCTGTGTCTATGCAATTAAAACTTCTGCGGGTCTTGCAAGAGATGGAGTTTGAACGTGTCGGCGGGGGCGAGACACTAAAGGTGGATGTAAGGGCCATTGCAGCTACAAATAAAGACCTTGAGGATGCAATGAAGAAGGGCGAGTTCCGCGAAGACCTTTATTACCGCATAAATGTAATCACCATAAAGATACCGCCCCTGCGGGAGAGGAAGGATGACATCCCGCTTCTGGTTAATTATTTTATTGATAGGTTTAACAAGAAGAATAACAAAAATATCAGGGAGGCATCGCCTGAACTACTTGACCTCCTGGCTGAATATCACTGGCCGGGAAATATCAGGGAGCTTGAGAATGCCATTGAACGGGCTGTTATTTTAGAGAAGGGTAATATCCTCACACCTGTGCATTTCAGCAGCATTGGGGAGAAAATGACAGGCAGTGAATTAAAGAATGAAAAGGATGAAAAGTCGCTCCTCCTTGAGCTTGAGGAAAAACATAAAAGCACGCCTGATAAACTGGCGCGCATTGCAGGCGATCTGAAGATAGATCCATCCACGTTGTACAGGAAGAGAAAGAAGTACGGCCTCCTCTGATTCCTCGCCTGCGAAATACCTGAAAATAAATTGCCCTCCCCTGTTACAGGGAGGGCAATTTGGGGTGGGGGGTGAAGCTTTGAATTTGATAATGATATATTGCAAAACTTATACCACTTGAAGACAGAAACAGGGCTTCATATAACCTGTTGAAAATTAAGATATTTCCTGAACAAGACTGCCTTATGCCAAGTCATAATAGCATTGCATTGCACGATGCGCAATGCACGATGCACGATTATAGTATTGGATTTAAAACAGAAATTAAATGGCGCTCTATTATAGTTTATGTTAAATTTGTGTATATATGATAAAGGCTGTCTTACTTCTTCTAACAATGATCTTAATAGCAGGATGCACAAGCAGGAATGCAATAAAATCTGATAAAGGCACAGAGGCACAGTCACATTACAAAATAATCCGCCATGACCTGAAGGTTGTGCTCAATCCTGATGAAAATAGCCTTACTGCTGAGGATACGATAACCCTCAATGACTCTCTCCATGAGATCAGCTTCATTCTGCATAAGGGGCTTAATCCATCATCATCAACTGCTGACGTGCATATAATCCAAGAGGCTAAAAAACACGAAGGTGTCCCGGTTGAATCATTTAAGGTAAGGCTTCCTTCTAACACTAAGACCTTTACATTAAGATATAATGGAACCATTAACCACACAATTGAAAATTACGGCAAAGAAGAGGCGCGTGGACTCAGCCAGAGCGATGGGATAATCTTCAAAGACGGGGTATATCTTGATGCAGCCTCCTTCTGGTATCCTGTTTTCAATGGCGCACTAACGAGCTTCAGCCTTCAGGTTGAACTGCCTTCTGAATGGGATGCTGTGAGTCAGGGAGAGCGTCTGCTCCATGTTAAAGATAATAAATTTACCCGTGTGCAGTGGGAGGAGCCTGCCCCGCAGGAGGAGATATATCTCATAGCAGCACGATTTAACGAGTATACGAAGCAGGCAGGCAGTATAACTGCTATGGCATTCTTACGCACACCTGATAAAGAGCTTGCAGATAAATATCTTGATGCCACAGAAAGATATATCGCCATGTATGAAGACCTGATCGGCCCATATCCATATAAAAAATTCGCCCTTGTAGAGAACTTATGGGAGACAGGCTTTGGAATGCCATCATTCACCCTGCTCGGGCCAAAGGTCATCCGCCTGCCCTTTATCATCAATTCGTCATACCCGCACGAGATACTCCACAACTGGTGGGGAAACAGCGTCTTCCCTGACTACAAAAAAGGAAACTGGACAGAAGGACTGACAGCCTATCTATCTGATTATCTCATCAAAGAGCAGCAGAACAGCGGGGCAGAGTATCGTATGGAGGCCTTACAGAAATATGCAGACTATGTATCTTTCAGTCATGATTTTCCGCTCACTGAATTCCGAATGAGGCACAGCGCCCCTTCTGAGGCAATAGGGTACGGCAAATCACTCATGTTCTTTCATATGCTCCGTATGGAGCTGGGCGACAAGGTTTTTATAAATGGGCTCAGGGACTTTTACAATAACAATAAATTCAGGCTTGCCTCTTTCAATAATATGAAAGACAGCTTTGAAAGTGTTTCAGGAAGGGATTTGAGTGTTAGCTTTAAACAATGGATAACAAGGGCAGGCGCGCCGGAGATAAGACTGAAAGATGTTAAGGCACAGAAGGAGAAAGAAGGCTATCTGCTGACAGCAATTATTGAGCAGGCACAGTCAGGTCCTGCATATCATCTGCAGATACCTGTTGCAATAACCATGCAGGGCATGGATGATGCATACCAAACTATTTTACAAATGGATAAAAAGAGGTTTGCGCTTAAACTTCATCTGCCTTCAATGCCATTGAGGATTGATATTGACCCTGAGTTTGACATCTTCCGCAGGCTTGACAGAAGGGAGCTTCCACCTGCCTTTTCGCAGGCGCTTGGGGCAAAGAAGATACTCTTTATTTTGCCCTCCTCTGCAAACCATACGATGCTGCAGGCATACAATGGATTTGCGAAAACCCTGAAAGGCTCAGGCCATGATGCAGTTGAAATAAAACTGGACAGGGAATTTAAAAAGATTCCCTCAGATTATCCAGTTATTCTCCTCGGATGGGAGAATCGTTTTCTTAATGAGATGATTTCGTCGCTTTCTGAGTTAAATGTGAGTATTAATGAAAAGAATATAAAAATTGTGAAAGAGGAGATTCTCCGTGAGGGACATTCTGTGATGCTTACTGCAAGGAATCCTGAGAATAAAGATTTGCCATTGACACTTATTGCCTCAGATTCAGTTGCTGCGCTGCCAGGCCTTGCCAAAAAACTCCCGTATTACCATAAATACAGCTATCTCGGCTTTAAAGGAGATGAGCCTGTGAATGTTGCAAAGGGCAGATGGCCTGTCCAGAATTCGCCAATGGCAGCATTCATAGCAGATGAAGATGGCAGGACTACAAAGGTTGATATGGGGAGGATTAAAAAAAGGCAGCCCCTCGCAGAGGCAGAGGCGGCGGCAAGGTAGCTGCAAGGGCACATCGCTGCTATTTATGTGCTATTGATATACAAGCCTGAGGCCTCTTCATATACCATACAACAGTTTCTCCCTGCCTCCTTTGCCATGTATAGCGCCTCATCAGCAGATTTGATAAGCCTGTCCCTGTTCCCGCCATGATTG
>CAKKST010000286.1:9782-17838 GCA_919903585.1 Nitrospiria bacterium
GATTGGGATATACGGCTATCCCAAGGCTTACTGTTATTTTAATTCCTTCAGGCAGCCCTTCTGAATGACATCCCGATTCTACAAGCCTTCGCAATTTTTCCGCTACTATCTTTGCGCCTAACTGGTCTGTCTCAGGGAGTATAAGTAAAAACTCCTCGCCGCCGTATCTTGCTGCAATATCAACTGCACGGAGATTTTTTCTCAGGAGTTCTCCCATGTTTCGCAGGGCAATATCACCAACAGGGTGGCCAAAGTTATCATTTATCTTTTTAAAAAAATCAATATCAACCATTATGCAGCTAAACCCATGATTGTACCTTTTTGTGCGCTCAATCTCCTCATCAAGCCTTTTTAATACATACCTCCTGTTGTAAAGCAGTGTTAATTCATCTCTTATTGATAAGATTTCAAGTATGCTGTTTTTCTTTTTCAGATCATCCTGAAACTGTTTTAAATTAATGGCATTCCTTATCCTTGCCACTGCCTCTTCAATAAAAAATGGCTTGGTGATATAATCAAAGGCGCCAATGCTGAATCCCTTTACCTTATCCCATTTGTCTGATTTTGATGTAATAAATATTATCGGAATATCCTTTGTTAAATCCTTGGATTTTAATGCCTCGCATACAGTGTAACCATCAATTTCAGGCATTACCACATCTAATAGGATCAGATCCGGTATTATCCCTTCTGCTATATCAACCACTTCATTGGCATCTGCTGTAAAATATACATCAAATCCGGTTTTATTCAGACATCTTCTAAGATGTTCTATCTGAACTGGGTTGTCATCTGCTATTAATATCCTGCCTGATATTTTCTGCATCTTTACTCCTGATTTCACAGGCCGCAGGCTGCGATCACTCAGATCATTGCGCCTTTTATATTGTCCTTTTTATCTTCTCCAAACCCTTTAACAGCATATTTATGGTAATCCCTGAGGCAAAGCCCGCCGGCCAGGATTCAGGGCTTACAAACGATAAATTGCTGTCTTCATCTGCACCCTGATCCTCTCCAAGGGAATGGCCTGCAAAACCCCTCTTAATCAGATGCTTGTATCTGACGGCAATGTTTAGCGTCACCTCTCCGTATTCTGTAGAGAGGTTAATAACCAGCGTCTCAATCTGTGATGTTGAGCTTATCAGATCCTTTCCTTTTAGAAATGTAGGCGGTGTTACTGTAAAATTAAATCCCATATCATTAAGCCTTGACACAGCATTTCCAATCATCATGTTAGTAAGTTCAGAGAGGCTGTCTATTGCAATGGGATTCAATTGCTCAAATTTAGTATTATTCATTATCCCTGCGAAGCTCAGGGCTGTCTTATCATCCATCTCAAAGATCACCCTCCCCTCCATGTCGCCTGCAATGCCAATAATTATTACATTGTCCTTTGTCGGTATTGGTGAGTGTTTAAGCGAGGGCTCTCCGCCTTTTATGTCCAGATGCGATATCTCTGATAAAACATATCTTGCCGCCTCAATGAAAGGGTTTATGTGGTCAAGCCTCATTTCAGCCCCCTTTCCCTTCTAAGACAGCCTTTACTATTTTTGCAGCATATTCTATTTGAACAGGCTTTGTTATAAAGTGTTTTGCGCCTGATGCAATCGCCTTTTTTACAAGGTCCTTATGACCGAGGGAGCTGACCATTATGATTGTTGCCTTCTTGTCCTCTCTTATTATCTCGCCTACTGCATCTACACCCTCCATCTCAGGCATTGATATGTCCATAAGGACTATATCAGGCCTTATCTCCTGATATTTTACCACTGCCTCCCTGCCTGTTGATGCCTCGCCTGCTATTAAACCGCCGAGCATGGATACTACCCTCGCAATGTTTTTTCTTGCAAACTCTGAATCATCCACAAGGAGGAATCTGTAAGGTGTGAAATCCTTTTTTCTTATTTGACTAACTGCTTCCTGCTCCATATAAAACCTCCTTTTCTTCTTTAATAGGGAACTGGCTTGGTAAACCAGAGGCATTTGTAATCAGGCCTGATATCTCTTCAAGAGAGGCGATCCAGTCAATGTATCCCCTCTCAATCGCCGCCCTCGGCATCCCGAATACCACCGAGCTTTCCTCATCCTGTGCAATCGTGGTTCCGCCTGCCGCCTTTATTCTCCCTATGCCCTCTGCGCCATCGCTTCCCATGCCTGTCATTATTATGCCGATAGAATTTGCGCCATACTCAGCGGCAACAGAATCAAAAAGAATATCTGCAGACGGCCTGTGCCCTGATACAGGCTCGCTTTTGCTCAATACAGCAACCGCGCCAAGCGGCATCCTCCTTACTTTCAGATGGATATCACCCCGTGCAATCAGCGCCCTCCCCGGCAGTATCATATCACCGTCCCTTGCCTCCTTGACCTCTATCTGGCATATCTGATTGAGCCTTGCAGCAAAGAGTTCTGTAAAGCCCTCGGGCATGTGCTGCACTATTACTATGCCTGCCGGAAATCCCTTTGGTATCTGCGGCAGCATATAACTCAGGGCATTCGGCCCTCCTGTTGATATGCCAATGGCAACAATCCTGTCCGTTGTCATAAATAGAGGAATGGACCTCTTTGGTTCAGGCTTTGGCACAGGCCTTAATGGCCTCAGTTTTCTTGTGGATGTCCTTGCAATCGCCCTTATCTTTGTGAGTATCTCATCAGCAACATCCATCATGTGAAGAGAGATGGCCTCCTTTGGCTTTGCTACAAAGTCAACTGCCCCTAATTCAAGGCCCTTTAGGGTAGCTGCCGCGCCCTTCTGCGTTAAAGAGCTTATTAAAAGCACTGGTATGTTATATTCCTTTACAATATGGGAGAGCGCAGTAAGCCCGTCCATCCTCGGCATATCCACATCAAGGGTTATTATGTCAGGCCTTAATTCAGGTATCTTTTTTAATGCAAAAAGGCCGTCCATAGCAGTCCCCACAACCTCAATATCCTTATCCATTTTAAGGATCAGGGGTATCATCTTTCTCATCAAAGCAGAATCATCTACAACAAGGACCCTTATCATTTTGATCTGAACCTCCTCCTTCTTAATGTGTTTTTATTCATTCACAACCAGAGCGCCTGCCGCCCTCTTTATAATAGATGCCGTATCAAGTATAAGGACAATTGAACCGTCGCCAAGTATGGAGGCGCCGGATATCATGTCACTGCCATTGTCCATAGCCTTTATCACAAGCTCCCTCTTTCCAGTCAGCCTGTCCACAAGGATGCCGAGCCTCCTTTCAGCAAGGCCGATTATAATAACAAAGTATTTTTTCCCATCTCCATTATCTGCTTTAACATCCTCTCTGTTAAGATATTCTCTCAGCCTCAGGATAGAGATGACTCTATTGCGCCACCTTATGGATTCAAGGCCGTTTATTGTATCAATCTCATCCTTATATACCCTTCTTATCTCAAGTATGGATGATAAAGGAAAGGCAAAGCTCTTGCCTTCGCTTGAGAATACCATGCCCTGAATAATCGCAAGGGTAAGTGGCAGCCTGATTGTAAACCTTGCGCCCTTATCAGGGACAGACCTTACCTGAATAAGCCCCTTCAGATCCTCCACTGTATTCCTCACTGCATCCATTCCTATCCCCCTGCCGGATGTCTCTGTCACCTCTGCTGCTGTTGAAAGGCCTGAGTGAAATATCAGGTCAATGGCATCCTCATCGTTCATGCTGTCTGCATCTTCCCTGCCTATTATCCCATTTTCAATTGCCTTTTCCTTCACCCTCTCTATATCTATCCCCTTGCCGTCATCCTCAATCTCTATAATTATCTGCCCGCCTTCGTGATAGGAATTGATCCTTATCACACCGCACTTATCCTTGCCCTTTTTCTCCCTATCCTCTTTTTTCTCAATCCCGTGGTCAATGCAGTTTCTTATCATATGAATCAGCGGTTCCCCAATCACATCAATTATTCCTTTATCAAGCTCTGTCTCAGCGCCGGATATCTCAAGCCTTATCTCCTTTCCCTTTTCTGCTGACAGGTCTCTCACAACCCTTATAAACCTCCTGAAGACATGGTCAATAGGCACCATCCTTATCTTCATCACACCCTTTTGAAGCTCAGACAGGGATCGTTCAAATAGGGAGTCAATATTTTGCAGATTGGCTACAGTCTCATCCTTCCCGAGCCTTTCCCTTAATTCATAGACAGACTGTGCAATCATTGACCTCCCGATTATCAGCTCCCCTACAAGATTCATTATCTCATCAACCCTTCCAGCATCTACGCGCAGTGTTGAATCGTGACGGGCAGCCGCTCTATCTCCCCCACACCCCTTTAATTCCCCCTTTGCTAAGGGGGAAGATAGATGGGTTGGGGAATTAAGGGGGGGTAAAGAAAGATTGTTTAGTTTAACATCCGCGCTTATGCCTGCAATCCTGCATGCATTTCTAACAGCCTCTGCCTCTGACTTTGTAATCAATATGGTTTTTACTGTATCTGCATTCTCTATCTCTGCGCCTTCAATATCCGGCGCCCAGCATAAGGCCTCGCCGAGATTTGACAACTGTGTCTTTATCATAAAGGCGCCGACCTCCCTTTGCCTGCACTGGGGATCAAAGCCTACCTCAATCTCATATACTAAATGGCCGTCTTTCAATGCCTGTGCGGCCTGAAGCTGCTGGTATTCTGTCAACTGACAGGCAGATTCCTTATTATCCGTATTTACTTTATTTCTGCCTGCCTGCCCTGCCTGCAGATAGTTATCAATCTTTTCTATCACCCCCCGTGTGTCTACGCCGCTCCATTTTTTCTCTTTACCGTCTGTTAATATCTGGGTGGCGGCATCTACAAAGGAGAGAAGGAGGTCTCCAAGGCTCCTGTCCATACAGAGCCTCTTTTCCCTTAGCATGTGGAGGATATCTTCAAGCCTGTGGGCAGCCTCTGAAAGGCTGGCAAATCCCATAGAGGCCGAGTCCCCTTTTAATGTATGAACATACCGCTGGATATTTTTTAGGGACTCCATGTCCTCCGGGTCATTCTCAATCCTGAGTATCTCGCTGCCAAGCTGTTCAAGGACATCAAAGGCATGGGAAAAAAAGGATGCCTTCAGCATCTCAAGCTCTTTATCTGAAAGGTTTGTAAGGTAGTCTTCCATGTCATGCCCTATATCCGTTTATATGCAGTTCCCTTGTTAAAATATGTAAACCTGAACCTGTCATCCACCCCCTGAAGCGTCTCTGAATGTCCGATAAACAGATAACCTCCGGGCCTTATGGAATTATAAAACTTATCAATCAGCCTCTTCTGCTCCTCAGAGTCAAAATATATCATCACATTCCTGCAGAATATTGCATCCAGATCCCTTAGGCCGTTCTCATTTTTGAGATTATGAAAGTCAAAGATCGTGCACTGCCTTATATGCCCTGAGACAGCGCAGCTTCCGCCGTCAATATTAAAATATTTTCTAAGATATTTTTCTTCCACACCTTCAACCCCTTTTTTAGAATAGATTCCATCCTTTGCAATATTTAAGGCTGAAAGGGATAAATCAGAGCCAATTATCTGTAGGGGCGGGGTTACCCCGCCCCTACAACATTTCTCAATTGCCTCTAATCCCTCCATTGCTATTGTATAGACCTCCTCGCCTGTTGAACATCCGGCGCTCCATATCTTAATAGTCCTGCTGTCTGCCTTTCTCTTTCCTTCTATTATCTCCGGCATAACCTTGTCCCTGAAAAGATCAAATTGCGGCCTGTTCCTGAAAAAGGATGTCTCGCCTATTGTGATGGCATCAAGAAGGATAAGCAGCTCCTTTTTTCCTTCACCATTATCACTTATGTATTTATAGTACTGATACACACTCCTGATATTTTTAGCCTTCAGCCTTTTTCTTATCCTTGATTCCAGAAATTCCTTTCTGTTATCCTTGAAATACATCCCTGATTCATTGTAGACAATGCCCCTGAAGAGCAAAAATTCCTCATTTGTTATCTCAGGGCCTTTTTCCAAAACCCAGCGGTCTGTATTTATACATATGGCATTGCTATACATTGTGCTATTCCTCTTTTTTAAGCAACCGCAGCAGACTTATCGCGCTTCTGCAGATGCGCAAACACATGAACGATTTCCTTCTTCTTCCCTTTTCCGTCGCCTTCGTCGCCTTTTGAAATGCCGCGCTTAACCTCTTTCTTCTGATGAGCGGCATGGGGCTCTTCAGATTCCTCATGCGCGCCGTTTAAAATAAATCTGCTTACTACTTCCTGCAGCCGCTCGCCCTGAGTGGAAAGCTGATCTGCTGAGGCTGCAAGCTCTGTTACACCTGAGGCATTCTGCTGGACCATCTCCCTCATCTTCTCCATTGCCTTTACAACCTGTTCTGTGCCTGAGGACTGCTCCTCAGTCGCTGAATTTATCTCCTGTGTTATCTCATTGAGGCTGCCTGCTGCCTTGCTTATCTGCTTGCCGCCGGCAGACTGCTCCTGTGTTGCAGCGCTTATCTCCTGCGAATATTTTGCTACCTCACTGACGGCATCCTCTATCTTCATTAGGGTAGTCTTCACCTCTTCGCTCAGGCCGATCCCCTGTTTTGCGATAGCAGTGCTGCTCTCCATATGCCTTACAGCATCCATTGCCTCCTGCTGGATACCAGCAATAAGCTCGCCTATCTCCTTTGTTGACGCAGCAGAACGCTCCGCAAGCTTTCTTACCTCCTCTGCAACAACCGCAAATCCAAGGCCCTGCTCTCCTGCCCTTGCAGCCTCAATAGCAGCATTCAGCGCAAGAAGATTCGTCTGCTCGGCTATGTCGTCTATAACCTCAACGATCTTTCCAATATCCTTTGCGCGCGAGCCGAACACAGATATGGTCTCAGCAGACCTTAATATAACCTTATTGACCTCCTCAATGCCATTTGCTGATTTGGTCGTGGCCTCATTGCCTGATGCAACGGCGCCTATGGATTTCTGTGATAACTCCCTTAATCTCTCCGCTGTATCTGCCACCCTTGAGATGGAGGTTACCATCTCTTCTATGGAAGATGACGTCTGCGTAACTGCAGATGACTGATTCTGGGTGCTCTTTGCAACATTCTGGATATTTGTGGAGAGTTCATGGACAGTGGTGGTCACCTCCTCTATTGCCGTTGCAGCCATCTCATTGTTTTTTGCCGATTGCTCTGCTGTTGCTGCAATCTGGGTAGTTGCAGTGGCAATCTGGTCAGAGCCTAACCTTATCTCTGCCACCATCCCCTTTAGGCCATTTATCATCTTTGCAAAGGCATTCCCAAGGGCATCCTTATCAGATTTAGGGGTTACATCCCTTCTCAAATCACCCTCGGAGATCTCCTCAGCTATGCCGGCCATAGATTTAAGATAGGCGATCATCCCAACAAAGGCATTTCCGAGTACATCTTTATCAGACTTAGGAGTTACATTCCCTGTTAAGCTGCCCTCAGCAATCTCCTCAGCGCTCTTTGCCATAGATTTAAGATAGACAATCATATCTTTAAAGGCGTTGCCCAGAACATCCTTTTCAGATTTCGGGGCCACTTCAACATTTAAGTCTCCTTCTTTTATCGCACCTGCTGCATGGGCCATGTTTTTCAGATATACAATCATTTCTCTGAATGCATTGGCCAGTATCCCAACTTCATCCTTTGACCTCATCTCCACATCCACATTCAGATCCCCTGTTGCAATCTTCTGTGAAGACTCTGCCATCTTATAGAGAGGTTTCACAATACTCCAGATAATGAGGTAGGCCATAAAGCCGGCAACAAGGACTGTAATAACCGTGACGGCTATATAAATCATTAATGCAAACCTTGCCGTTTTTTTAAGCTCTTCGGCCTTCAGATTCAAATCCTTTGCAAATTTATCTTCCACCCCTTTCAGGAGGTCTATCTTACCCGTTATCATCTTGAACCAGTAGCTGGGATCGATCCCGAAGCCTCCACGGTCCACCTTCTCAAGGGCAATCGTTCTCATCCTTGCGACCTCATCTACAAACTGACCATGCAACTTGCTCCTGTAAAATTCTTTCTGCTCTGATGTTGCAAGTGAGAAAAACATGCTTGTATAAAGCTCCTGCCCGGTTATGAATGAGACAAATTTGTTGA
>CAKKST010000287.1 GCA_919903585.1 Nitrospiria bacterium
AGCTGACAATTGTCTCTGTAGTTGATGTAACAGAGGAGTTTGAGACAGAGGCGCCGGAATTAACAGAAGGGTTTGAGAAGCAATTTAAGGCCATGGTTGAAAAAATAAAAAAACAGGCAAGGACAAAAGGTGTTAAGGCAGAGGGCATTGTGAAGATAGGCGAACCATACAATGTGATAATCAGCACTGCAAAGGAAAAGAAGGTGGATTTAATTGTAATGGGAAGCCATGGCAGGAGGGGGATTTCACGGCTGCTTATGGGCAGTGTGACAGAGAGGGTTATAGGCCATGCAAGTTGTGCTGTATTGGTGGTAAAGACGTAAAGTTTTATCTCTCCAATCCATACTTCTTTAATTTCCTCCATAATGATACCCTGTCTATGCCGAGTATCTGGGCTGCGAGGGTTTTGTTGCCGCCTGCCTCATTTAATACCCACTTGATATAGGCCGTCTCCTGCTCTTCAAGAGAGGGTATCTTTCCATCCTTCTTTCTGAAGGTCCTTATGCTCAATTCTTTTAAATCCTCTGGCAGGTGAGCCATCTCTATCTTATTATTATTTGTCAGGGCAACTCCCCTCTCAATTATATTCTCAAGCTCCCTCACATTCCCCGGAAAGTCGTAATTCATTAAAAGGCCTGTTACATCCTCTGATATTTCTGTAATATCCTTTTTCATTAGGACTGCATATTTTTTAAGAAAATAGTGGCTTAAAAGGGGGATGTCATCCTTCCTTTCTGAAAGAGGCGGGATGCATATTGATACTACATTCAGCCTGAAATAAAGGTCCCGCCTGAAAGCGCCGCTCTTTACAGCATCCTGAATCTCCCTGTTTGTTGCTGCAATAAAACGGATATCTACCTTTATTGGAGCTGTTCCTCCAACCCGTAAGAGCTCCCTTTCCTGAATAACCCTCAAAAGCTTTACCTGCATGGATGCCGGCATCTCGCTTATCTCATCAAGAAAGAGCGTTCCGCCTGATGCCATTTCTATTAATCCTTTTTTCATTGCAGCGGCGCCTGTAAATGCGCCTTTTTCATGGCCGAATAATTCATTTGATAAAAGTTCTTCTGTAAAAGCCCCGCAATTTATTGCGAAGAACGGGCCTTTTGTCCGTGCGCTATTAAAATGTATATATCGTGCAAACAGCTCCTTCCCTGTGCCGCTTTCCCCGCTTATTAAAACATTGCAGTCAGTCGGCGCAATCTGCCTTGCTGTATCAAGGAGCCTCTGCATATTCGTATCCTGTGTGATGATTTTTACCTTCCCCTGAAAATTTTCTATCTGCTCCCTCAACTGTTTATTTTCTTTTTTCAGCCTGACCTTTTCTACAGCCTCTTTTACAACCTTTCTTACTTCATCAAGCTTAAAGGGCTTTGCAATGTAGTAGAATGCCCCATGCTTCATGGCATCCACTGCGGATTGGAGTGTTGCATACCCTGTTATCATGATTATCTCTGTATCAGGATATAGCCCCCTGCATCTTTTAAGAATCTGCATCCCGTCTACCTTCTCCATCCTTAAATCTGTAAGCACTGCATCAAACTGCTGCTCCTCAAGAAGTTTAAGCGCATTCTGGCCGCTTTGGGTTCCAATAACATCATATCCCTCCTTCTTCATTACATGCTCAAGGTTTTTTAGGGCTATCTTTTCATCGTCAACAATTAGTATTTTTGTATTTCTATTCATAAAGTTTAACTCCTTTACCCATGCCCCATGCCCCTTGACCCTATTCCTTCGCCGGCAGGCTTATAAAAAATGTTGTCCCCTTTCCGGCCTCGCTGTCAACAGCAATACATCCATCATGCTCCTCTATAATCTCATGGACAATAAAAAGCCCAAGACCAGAGCCCTTTCCAACGTCCTTTGTAG
>CAKKST010000288.1 GCA_919903585.1 Nitrospiria bacterium
CTTTAATAAAATTCTTTGAGTGTAGTTTCTATCTTTGAGGGATTATAGGACTGCCTTATAAGCGGATTACCTTTAATTACAGGGATTCTCTCTTCAAATGTGGGACGGTTATTGCGGTATATTACACCTATTGGAATCCTATCGCCCCATTCAAGCGCCTTTTTGAATGCATTTATCCTGTCCTCAGGGTTATATTCAGGCTCTATTTTATATACCCTCTGCCTGTACCATTCATAGGTATTTATCTTGTTAAATACCACGCAGGGCTGGAAGATATCAACCAAACTAAACCCCTTATGCCTTACGGCCTCTTTTATCAGCTCCTTTAAGTGGTTTGTATCCCCTGCAAATCCCCGCGCCACAAAGCTGCAGTCAAGGGCAACTGCAAGCGCCATAGGATTAAGCTGCTCAGAAAGGACGCCAAAGGGCTGATTCTTTGTTGCCATACCTCCCTTATCTGTGGCCATGCTTGTTGGCGATGCCTGACCTTTTGTGAGGCCGTATATCTGATTGTCATGCACAAAGAGTTTTACATTAATATTTCTCCTCATGGCATGAAGCAGGTGATTGCCTCCCTCGCCATAACAATCGCCGTCTCCTGCAACTGCTATCACAGGCATCTCATGATTCGCAAGCCTTATCCCTGTTGCAACAGGGAGCGTCCTTCCATGAAGGCCATTGAAGGTATTGCACTTCAAATAATGCGGGAATTTTCCTGCCTGTCCAATGCCAGAGACAATGGTAAACTGATGCGGCTCTATGCCGAGCTCAACCACGACATCCTTAAAGACCTTGAGGATTGGAAAATTACCGCACCCCGGACACCATGCAGGCGCCTCTCCTTTATAATCCTCTAATTTGGGCATCTATTTCTCCTGCGAGGCCTTTTAGCATAAACGGCCGGCCGTCGTATTTGTTGATCCTGTGTTTAAACTCATACCCAGTCTCTGCCCTCATAAGGCGGGCGAACTGGCCTGTGGCATTATTTTCAATGCAGATTGCTGTTTTTGCATTGTTTAATAAATCAAGATAATGTGGGAGGGGGGTGGGGGAGGGGAATGGATAAATCTCGCTAAAATGCAGCATGGCAATACCCCCCCTTCTCCCCCCCTTATTAAGGGGGGGATGGGGGGGTGATAACGCATCAACTGCCTCTTTCATTACACCATAAGTTGAACCCCAGCCGACAATCACAATATCAGGCTTATCATCACCATATAAAATGGGTTGAGCTATCTCCTGCCTTATAAGCGGTAATTTTTTAAACAGCCTCTTTTGCACCATCTTTATCCTTGTCTCAGCATCTTCAATAATATGGCCTTCTTCTCCATGTTCATCGCTGTCTGTTACTACCACATGCCTTGCATCACCCGGTACACCAAGCGGCGACACGGCTGTATCAGTAAAGGCATGTCTTTTATATGAGGCCAGCTTCTTAAAATTGTCGCCCCTCAGCCTGTAATCAGTATATTTCAGTTTCTTTATATCAAATCCTTCAAATGTCCACTGTGAGTCCGCAAGATACTGGT
>CAKKST010000289.1 GCA_919903585.1 Nitrospiria bacterium
TATTACATTTATAAAATCTCCCCTAACCCCTCTTTGCTAAAGAGGGGAACATATTTCCCCCTTTGGAAAAGGGGGATTAAGGGGGATTTTGTAGCATTATTTAGTGCGTTTGTATTAGAGTACATCAAGAAATAAAAAAAAGAGAATGACAGCAGAAAGGGGTGGGCGTATGAAAAAAGCCAATCTATTTATCATCAGTGACCTTCACCTCAGCGCAGGCTATAATGAGGAGACAAAATCATATTCCCGCGAAGAAGACTTTTTTTTTGATAATGAATTCAGACGTTTTTTAGAGCATTTGGAAAAAGAATTCCCCGGGAGCAACCACCTGATTATTAATGGCGATGTGTTTGACTTTCTTCAGGTGAACGGCGATTTTGCAGCAAAGATGGAGAAGGAAGGAAAAGCTAAACTTGAAAGAAGTGAAAGGGATTATGGGCTTGGCACAGAACCAGATAAGACAGTATTAAAACTACAGAGGATAATGGATGGCCATAAGACATTCTTTGCGGCATTAAGAAATTTTCTTGCAAACGGCAATGAGCTATCCATTATCAGCGGCAATCACGACATAGAGCTTTTTTGGGAGAAGGTGCGCGAGGAGTTAGCCAATATTCTTTCTAATAAAGACGCTGCGATTAAGAATAAAATAAAATTTTATCCCTGGTTCTACTATGATAAAGATAACGGTATATATATTGAACATGGCAATCAGTATGACAACTGGAATTCTTTTAAGATAATAATAAACCCTGTAATGCCTGAACCTGATAAGAAAGAAAAGATTCTCCTTCCCTTTGGCTCCTTTTTTGTAAGATACTTCTTCAATAAGGTTGAAGACTTCAATCCCTTTGCAGACAATATCAAGCCGAGCAGCCGCTATATGGCATGGGCATTTAAGACCCATCCATTAAGGTCATTGCGGCTGCTGCGCCGATATGTACCTGCATTGTTTAAGGCATTTTTTAGGAGCGGCGGGCTTTCAAAGGCTCAGGAGGCGGGGCTTATTAAGGAGGCCGAACCCAGATTTAATGCCATTATACAGGAGACAGGACTTTCAAGGGAGACGCTTGACAAGCTCAATAGCAAGATGATTCCCCCTGTTACAAGGGGCAAACTTGCATTTATTATAAACTCTGCATGGCTTGGCACCATTGTATTTATGCTGCTGATTTTTGCATTAGCCCTTTTCATTCAACAGATATTTGCCCTCTCCTTCTGGTCGCTGCTTACATCATTATTAGGCCTCCTCTTTCCTGTAGTTCAGTGGCTAATATCAAAATTCAGAAAGGATCAGACAGGTAAAATATTAAGAGGGATTAAAAAAGAAATACTGAAAGAGGTAAAAATAATTGTTATGGGCCATACGCATGACCCTGATATAAGAAAGATAGGTGAGGACTGCTGGTATTATAATACAAGCACATGGACAACGGTCTTCAGCGATGAGGAGAGGCTGATAAGGGAGGAGAAACAGTTTGCATTGCTAAAGATAAAGCTAACAGATAAAGGATCTGATGCACAATTAATGCGATGGAATGATGCGGTAGGTGAATGCGAGCCATTGATCCTCTTTGAGAAGCAAAAAAATGCCTGATAAACCTCCAATAATCCTTGTTTATGGTCTCGGTGGTTTTGATAAGATAAAGATATTTGGGATTACTATTCCTTATTTCAAAGGGATAAAAGAGCATCTTGAGGGGTGTGGGTATACGGTATTTGTGCCGAGGCTTAGGGCAACTGCCGGTGTAAGGCAAAGGGCAGAGGATTTAAAGAGGGAGATACTGAGTTTTACAGACAGCAAGGTCAATATCATCGCCCACAGCATGGGAGGCCTTGATGCAAGATATATGATAAGTAAGCTTGACATGGCAGATAAGGTTGAAAATCTCGTTACTGTTGGCACACCGCATCGGGGCAGCCCCTTTGCAGATTTTGGTGTAAGGGTTTTGGGCGAAAAATTAGGCTTGACATGGATACTTGAAAATGTATTTAGGATAGATACAGAAGGGTTTAGGGATGTTACAGTTGAAAGGTGCAAGGAATTTAACAGAGAAATCACTAATATGTCTGGTGTAAGATACCTTTCTTATGCTGGTTATCAGAGGTGGTATAAGATCAATCTTGTCCTGCTACTGATATCTTACTGGTATATCAGATATAAAAAAGGCGCAAATGACGGCCTTGTTGATGTGGAAAGTGCAAAATGGGGAGAGTTTATGGGAATAATAGATGCAGACCACTTTAACCAGATCGGCTGGAATATTTTTCCCCTTGAATGGCCTGAAAAATTTAATGCAAAGGAGTTTTATGAGAAGATAGCAAGGGAGCTATTTTAGGTTTTAGTTTGTGGAGGTTTTATTGTCCTTTAAATTTTCAAATAACCTGATGCGCTCGGCTGAGTAATTGCATTTTGGGCAGAGCACGGTTAATTCCTCCTTACAATCTTATCACATATGTCCCTGCAATCTTGTCGTGCAGGCCCTGCTTCTGCTTTGTAAAGGCTACCATAAAATAACCTATGCCGAGGGTCAACCCTGATATGGAGTATCCTATCCATCTCAAAAATGCCTTGCCGTATGTCATCTCCTCGCCATTAATCTGAATAATCTTTAGCTTAAGCGCCATCTTTCCGGGTGTCTGGCCTCTCCAGCCCACAAAGAATACAGAATATGCTATACCAATAAATATGGTTACGAAAAAGGCAATAATGCCTGAGAGCATCTGCCCCTCTTCTGGGATTCCGCCGCGCATAACTGAACCCATGCCAACACCCATGCCAACAAAAAAACCAAATATGCTCTGTACAATAAGCAGGATGATGCCGTCAACAAAGGCCGCAGCAAGTCTTATCCAGAAGCCACCTTTTGGAAGGCTCTCTGCATCAGGATAGGGAGGCAAAGATTCGTAAGAAGCAGGTTCTTCCATTGATTCAGCGGAGATCGGTGAGGGCGTAGTTGAACCAAAGTCATTATCAAAGGAGGTTACTGTTTCTGTTTCCGTTAGGATAGGTTCCTCAAATCCCCCCATTCCCCCTTTAGAAATCCCCCTCTGTCCCCCTTTACTAAAGGGGGATGTAGGGGGATTATCGGGGGGTGAGGGGGGATTATTTTCATTGTCCTTATAGGGCGGCGCTGCCTCTATCTTCCTTTCAGGTGTTGGAGCGGGCCTGCTTACAGGCTTTGATGCGCTTATCCCTTTTGACTCTTTATGTGCCTTTAAGTCATATCCGCATTTTTTGCATGTATCTGCATAGTCAAAGGTTGTGAAAT
>CAKKST010000290.1 GCA_919903585.1 Nitrospiria bacterium
TCGGAGCCGCACACTGGGCATTCTGTAACATAGGACTCCCAGCCATCGACCGAAACATATGCCCTCCCATGCTCCAGAGACTTTGATGCCTTCTTCGCCCGCTCAATCTTCTGCTTAACCTTATTTGCCCGTTCAGCGTCGAGGCTGGACATTATGGTATCGACGTCCTTTGATATGCCATACACTTTATATCCAAATATCTTAGCAGTCAAAATTTCCTTGAAAAGCCGCATGGCAAGATATGCTGTCCTCTCCAACTCGTACTTCTGGAAGGATGGCAGCGACGCGTGGATGCTGACGTTTCGGCACTGTGTAAACAATTTAAAAAAGGGTTGCAATTCCTGTCTTAAATCGGGGCGAAACACATAATAAGTCGATATCAGTTCATCCATTTCTATAGTCTTGTATTCGAAAGACCTTAGCGACACATCATATTGCCTCCATTTGAAGTCATCTCCAACGCTCTCAGGTGAGGTGAATGCCACCCGAAGTTCGAGCGGTAGGTCTTTGAATACCAATATGGGATTCTTGCTGAATATAAATGCTTTCAGCATCAGCTCTATTGCTATAGTCAAATTGCCTACTATTGGTTGCGTGATGTATCCCGTATCAGAAAAAAAGACTGCAGTTTGTCCTCTCTTCAGAAGATTAATTGCTGCTGTAAGATAATCAATTGATGACCCGGCAAGGTTGGCTTGGAGTTCTTTTTTTACTTTTTCGATATACGTCTTTATTTTATGCGCCTCCTATCTCTGGTTGAGGCAGATTCTAATCCTCTCATGGAAAAATAGAAAGGGAGGTTGTATTTTTATAATTTTCTCTCCCTTTCATGCCAGAAATTTCATTTAACAGTTGCAGGCTAAAAGAAGTGCGAGACATTTCCCTATTAATCTGTTTCCTTTTTAGTCTGCTGTTAGCGGAAGTCAGGGCACCACTTTACCTTTTATAAGCATCTTTTCTATGACGAACATGATAAATAGTTATAACTTTGTTCTCAGTATCAACCTGATAAATTACACGATAGTCTCCAACGCGTAGGCGATAGCTTGATTCTGAACCCTTCATCTTTTTTGATTGAACAGGAAAAGGGTTTTCTGCAAGACTTTCAATTGCATCAAGAATGCGTGGAATATATTGCCTATCAATTGTTTTTAGATCATGTTCTAACGACCCTTTTGGGTCAATTTTAAATAAGCCCATCAGCCTTTAACCTTTTTTTTAGTTCATCTAAACTGATTGACGGTTCGTCTTTTCTTTCCGCTATAACAGCAAGATCATGAATATCTTCCAGAAGTTCTTCATAATCCTCCATCAGCAAAATGATAGCTTTCTTGACGCCAGATTCATCTATAATAAATTGAGTATCCATTGCTCACCTCCTCCTAAATTTTATCAAAATGATGACCTGATTTACGATAATGGGGTGATATACGAATTCGTTTTGGATATTTCACCTACAATCCCTTTCCCCTGACGAATATTATCACATTTCACCACCTTGCTTCAGATTTAGATTGTCTAACTGGCTTTTTATTTTCCCTATGCTATCAATGTCTTCAGGTTTTAATCTTACCACTTTACCCACCCTTAATCCAGCAGAATATACAATGACCCCAGTTGCATTATACTAAACCGCCGCCTCCTTTCTGTCAAGGTCTTTTGCTCTTCCTTATTTTTTCCCTTTGCCTTTTTCTTTATTTTAAGTTATCTTCTCTTTAATGAATAACATTTTTGAAAAAACACGGATTATCCTTGAGATGATAAAGTTCTCTCATACCCTCTTTGCCCTTCCGTTTGCCTTTATGGGCGCAATACTATCAGCAAAAGGGATTCCATCATTAAACAAAATCTTCTGGATACTCATTGCAATGGTAGGAGCACGTTCTGCTGCAATGTTTTTAAACAGGCTTATTGACTGGAGAATAGATGCCCTGAATCCGCGGACAAAGGGCAGGGCGATACCAAAGGGGCTAATTACGCCTGCACAGACTGTGGTGTTTATTATTATATCCTTTATCCTGTTTTTTCTTGCTGCATATATGCTGAATCCCTTATGCCTTATGCTTACGCCGCTGGCGTCCGCCATCCTTATTTTATATTCCTATACAAAACGGTTTACATGGGCATCACACCTGATCCTCGGTCTTGCCCTCAGCATGGCGCCAATGGGCGCATGGATTGCAGTAGCAGGCAGATTTGAAGCGCCTGCCTTTGTGCTTAGCTTTGCAGTTATGTTATGGCTTGCAGGCTTTGATATACTCTATGCCCTGCAGGATATAGAGTTTGATAAAAGGATGGGGTTATATTCCATACCGAGATTCCTTGGGATAAGAAAATCGCTTTGGGTGTCGAGGTTACTTCATTTTTTTATGGCGATAATGCTTTTTTTCCTTTATCCTTTAATGAATCTTGGCATATTTTATCTCATTGGCGTTGCCCTTGCATCTATGCTGCTGATATATGAGCACTCTTTAATTAAAGAGGGCGACCTTTCAAAGATCAATGCGGCTTTTTTTAATGCCAATGCATATATCAGTCTGAGCCTTTTTACCTTTACCTTTATAGATGTGGTTATTATGAGGTAGACGCTATAGCTCAATGTAAAATGAAAAATAAAGGCAGTGTGCTTTTTCTACTTGAAATTGGGTTATTTGTTGTGATATAAACACTAATCTATAAGTAGTGGTTAAGGGTTTATGCGGCTAAGTGGCCAAACGAAGACACTGAACCATTGAAACCTTTACCTTAATATTAAGAGTGATTATTTATAAGGAGGAGAAGGAAAAAAATGAGCAAGGCGAATGGAGACTTTTTATTTACATCTGAATCAGTAACAGAGGGGCATCCGGACAAGATTGCAGATCAGATATCTGATGCAGTTTTAGATGCCATTATTGCACAGGACCCTGTTGCGAGGGTTGCCTGTGAGACACTGGTTACAACAGGTCTTGCAATAGTAGCAGGAGAAATTACAACAAGCTGCTATGTCCATATCCCTGATATAGTAAGAGAGACTATTAAGGAAATAGGCTATACAAGGGCAAAGTACGGCTTTGATTACGAGACCTGCGCAGTGATTACATCCATTGACAAGCAGTCGCCTGATATTGCTATGGGTGTTGATACAGGCGGCGCAGGCGATCAGGGCCTTATGTTTGGCTATGCAGCCAATGAAACACCGGAGCTGATGCCAATGCCAATAATGCTTGCCCACAAACTAACAAGGAGATTGTCCGAGGTCAGAAAGAAGGATATACTTGGCTATCTGAGGCCTGATGGAAAATCTCAGGTTACAATTGAATATAAAGATGGAAGGCCGCTCAGGGTAACAACTGTAATCATCTCATCTCAGCACAGCCCGGATATAACATTAAAGGAGTTAAGAGAGGATATAATAGAGAAGGTTATTAAACCAGTAATACCTTCAGAGATGCTGGATGAGGAAAATATTACCTATCATATAAATCCCACAGGCAGATTTGTTGTTGGTGGGCCTCAGGGCGATACAGGACTTACTGGAAGAAAGATTATTGTTGATACATACGGCGGCGTCGGCAGCCATGGAGGCGGCTGCTTTTCCGGCAAGGACCCGTCAAAGGTAGACAGGTCAGCATCTTATATGGCAAGGTATGTTGCAAAGAATATAGTGGCAGCGGGCATTGCTGCCAAGTGCGAGGTGCAATTGGCTTATGCCATTGGCGTGGCTGATCCGGTATCAATATTTGTAGATACCTTTGGCACAGGCAAGCTGCCAATGGATAAGATTGTAAAGCTTATCAGGGAGCATTTCAAGCTCACGCCAAAGGGGATGATTGAGTCCCTTGACCTGAGAAGGCCGATCTACAAGAAGACAGCAGCCTACGGCCATTTTGGCAGGACAGAGCCTGAGATTACATGGGAAAGGACAGACAAGGCATCAGCTTTGAAAAAGGCAGCAGGGCTATAATTATTAAGAGTCTCATAATTGAATAGACATAATTGTAAAAATCTCCCCTCGCCCCTCTTT
>CAKKST010000291.1 GCA_919903585.1 Nitrospiria bacterium
CCTGCGAGGGAGGGGGCTTCTGGTGGCTATGGCGGGCCGGGGGGTGGATGTGGGTGCAATTAAGATGGAGCGTAAAAAGGGTCAAGGGTCAGGGGTCAAGGGGCAAAAATCTAAATTTGTAAGATTAGATATATTATTATTTTTCTTTTTCATCCTTCTCCCTGCCACAGATGCCCTTTCTGAAGACAGCCTTACCTTTAAATATTTCTATTATGGCGATAACAGGGATAGCCGTGTTGATTCGCCAATGATCATATTAAAGAAGGATCTTTTTTTCCAAACAAATGTCTCCCTTAAATTTAATCTGGACGCCATAACAGGCGCAACAAAGAGGAGCGATGTAGATGCAGTTACAGGCGCAACAGTTGCAGAGCATAGGTATGAATATAGTGCAGCCGTCACACATAAGACAGAAAGGCAGAATCCAACAACCTTTGGCCTTGGCTATAGTTTCAGCAATGAAAGTGACTACACCTCCCATACCCTGAACCTTTCCATTTCACAGGATCTTTTTCAACGGAATACCACCATTGCTGGCGGCTATACGCGAAACTGGGACAGGGTGAGCCCTAATGAAAAAAACTGGGACAGGAACAAGTATGTTGATACCTTTTCAGGCTCAATAGCACAGGTAATATCAAAAAAGACAGCGGCATTAATAGGCTATGAGTATTCACAGGTCAAGGGCTATCAGGCAAATCCTTACAAGACAGTGTCAGTCAGCGGCACGCGGTATGATGAGGCGCTTCCAGAGGACAGAAAAAGACACGCGCTTATTGGCAGGATAAATCAATATCTGCCATACAGGTCATCCATCCAGCTTGATTATAGATACTATTATGACTCATGGAAGATAAATGCGCATACTGTAGACACTAAGTTTTTTAATTATCTTACTGATAATCTCATACTTCGCCTGAGATACAGGTACTACAATCAGGACCCTGCATACTTTTATAAAGATAGCTATTCCTCATTGCAGGATTATATTACCTCTGATGATAAACTCAGCGCCTTTTCTGCCAACCTCTTTGGGATAAAACTTGACTATGGCCTTAAGGGGATATCATGGTTCAGAAAAAATCGCATCCTAAGGGAGGCGAGGGTTGATATAAACTACGAAAGATATATCCAGACAACAGGCCTGCATGCCAATATTATACAGCTCGGGTATTACATGCCATTCTGAACGGCGTTAATTTAGAACCACTTGAAAATACAAATAAATCTTTTGCAATGCGGACATCCATAACAGATAAAAGACAGGTCAATGGGGTTTTTGTTAAAAACTATTGATTTTCTGTTAAAAATATGTTATTTTAACAACCTGTTTAAAAAAACCTTGGAAAGGAGTTAAGATTTAGCTTTAAAAATGGAGCGGACTCTCCTTCTCAACACCACCTACGAGCCACTGCGCATAATATCGTGGAAAAAGGCAATCACCCTTGTCTGTCAAGGAAAGGTGGAGATAGTTGATGTCTACGACAAAGAGATCAGGGGCATCACTATCACCTTCAAACTCCCATCTATCCTGAGGCTGCTGAAATTTGTTAACTTAAAAAGGGGCCATGATATTGTAAAATTCTCTCGTGCAAATATCTTTGCAAGGGACAGCCATGCCTGCCAGTACTGCGGCGATAAATTTAAGACAGAGGACCTTACCTTTGACCATGTGATCCCTGTTGCAAATGGCGGTAAGAAGACATGGGAGAATATTGTTACTGCCTGCATTGACTGCAACAATAAGAAGGGCAACAGGACACCCGGAGAGGCAAGGATGCATCTTGTCAAGAAGCCTGAAAAGCCAGGATGGATGCCGACAGTTACCATCACCATTGGCATAAAAAACACACCTGAAAGCTGGCGCGATTATCTGTACTGGAATATTGAGCTTCAGGACGATGCCTGATTTATTGCGAGCAGCATGGAAGCAATCCTGTATCTGCATTGGATTGCTTCCATGCTCAAGGCTATTCCTTTCTTCGGGTCTTCGGGCTCCCTTGCAAACCCCTTTTATTACTGCATGGGCATTAACCATTTACCCCAATAACCTTCTTTTATTTTTGACACCGATTATACTTCTGTGTTAAATTCCAGTTATGCAGGTATTTAAACGTCTCAGGATCAGCACAAGGCTTGTCCTTGCCTTTATTGCTATTGCCATAGCTCCAATTCTTATTGCAGGATTCTCTGGTGAATACTTTTCCATCAGCGCCCTTGAGGATACAACCCTACGCCACCTGAAATATGAGGTTTCATCCAAGGCGGATGATATAGAGAAATTTCTGCGCGGCATGCATACCGATGTTTACTATCTTAGCCAGATGCAGACCTTAAAGGAATTGATTGATAGTTTATCGGAGAAAAGTGACCGCACCTCTTTGGTGAAAAGGCTTCAAAAGGAATTTCTCTCCTTCGCACTTACAAGGCCTTACTATTATCAGCTTAGATACATTGATAAAGATGGAAAGGAGATTATCAGGGTTGATAGTGATGGCAAGGTGTTAAAAATCACACCTCAAAAGGAGCTTCAGTATAAAGGCGACAGATACTATTTTACAGATGCCATGAAATATCCAAAGGGTATATGCTATGTCTCCCCCATGGACCTGAATATAGAAAGGGGGGAGGTGGAGATACCTGAGAAGCCTGTTGTCAGATTTGCAACGCCGGTTTTTAATAAAAGAAATGAAAAGATGGGTATAGTTATAGTCAATCTGTATGCAAGCTATATTATTGAGCAGATGCAGATGATGAACATAACAAAGGGAGGGACAACCTTTTTAGTAAACAGGAAGGGTTTCTATCTCTCGCGGCATGAGAACAGGGGTGTTGAAAATCTGCTTGGCAAAGAGCATCTTAAAGAAAATTATTCTCAGGAGATAATCTCACAGTTTTTATCAGGGGCAGAGGGGATTATAAAAGGCGAAAGGGAAATTATATCTTATGCGCCGATTGCAACAGGTGATAAATTATCCAAAGACTACTGGGTTCTTGCCCTTGTATATCCGAGAGAGAATATATTCTCCTCTGTTTTTAATCTGAAAGTAATCTTTTTTATAATAGGCGCTGCCACTGTTTTTGCCGCCCTGATCACTGGATTTATTATGGCAAGGCATTTTACAAGACCCCTTTCAGAACTGTTCAGGGATGTGGAGCTTATAGCAAAAGAGGATTTTAGCTACAGGCTCAATATTAAAACAGGCGATGAATTGGAAGAATTGGCTGAGCGGATTAATCTTATGGCAGGCAGGCTTGAGGAATCCAAAAAGAGACTCTTAAAGTTGAGCTTATCCAAAAGGAGAAGATAGACCTTGTCATTCTTGACTTAAGGCTTCCTGATATAGACGGCATCACTGTGCTAAAAAAGATAAGAAAGATAGATGAGGGGATTCAGGTAATTGTTATGACAGCCTTCCCAGATGTTAAGAGCGCCATCCTTGCAATCAAATCAGGCGCATACGATTATATTAATAAGCCCTTTGAATTAGAGGAGCTTATGTTCAACATAGAAAAGGCCCTTGAGACCCACAGCCTCAAAACAGAGGTTCAGCGGCTTAAATATCAGCAGAAGGCAATGGATGATGAAAAAAGGATGCTCGGCATAAGCCCTAAATTTATTCTGCTTAAAAATATGCTGTCAAAGGTGGCAAAGGCGCCAAAGACTCCTGTCTTAATATACGGCGAGACAGGAACAGGAAAGGAGCTTATTGCAAATGAGCTTCACAGGCTTAGCGATAGGAAGGATAAGCCTTTGGTTAAATTGAATTGCAGCGCTATACCAGAGCAGCTCTTAGAATCAGAGATCTTTGGCTATGAAAAGGGGGCCTTTACTGATGCAAAACAGAGAAAGAAGGGACTCCTTGAGCTTGCTGACGGAGGCGCAATCTTCTTAGATGAGATTGCTGATATGAGCATGAATCTTCAGCCAAAGCTTTTGCGTGTCCTTGAGACCCAGAGCTTCAAAAGGATAGGAGGCCTGACAGATATTTATGTTGATATAAGAATAATCGCAGCAACACATCTTAATCTCAAGAATATGATAAAAGAGGGGAGATTCAGGGATGACCTTTACTACAGGCTGAAGGTGGTTACACTGGATATTCCAGCCTTAAGGGAAAGAGCAGAGGATATTATTCCTTTGTCTGAGAGCTTTATTGAAGAGAACAACAGACTCTTTGGCAAAGATATAAAAGGGCTTACAGACGAGGCAGAGAAGATACTGCTATCATATCACTGGCCTGGAAATATAAGGGAATTAAAAAATATAATTGAAAGGGCTTCCATACTTGCAGTGGACTGGATTACCCCGGAGAACCTTCCCCTTGAGCTAATATCAGGAGGCGAGGCAGAGACTGATAAGACTTCCCTGCCTGTTCGGCAGACAGGAAATTTGAAATCACATAATGAGGAATTGCTCTCCATTTCTGAGATAGAAAAAAGGCACATTCAAAGGGTTCTTTCTGACTCAAGATATAACATCACAAAGGCATCTAATATCCTCGGCATCTCCCGCCTCACCTTAAGAGAAAAAATCAAAAAATATAAATTAACCATGCCAGCGTAGCTGGTAAGTATCTTACCATACTGATAAGATACTTACCATGCTGATAAATTTTTTACCAGCTTAATAATAACTATTACTATAGGTCATTGCTCTCCTAAGTGTTGCACTTCACTGTTGAACTGGGGTAATCTATTAATTTTACATATAGTTATATTATCTTAGAGCCATTTCTACCCTAAAAATTTTTTAATCCTAATTTTGGTATATGTCTTGCAGAAGGTTTACATATCTAATCTGTATTTGGGGGAAATCAATCATCAAAAATAAACTAATAAAAGGAGGCGGCTTGGTGAAAGGTTTTTTGTTTTTAGTTTTATTATCCTTATCCATCCTTGCAGCAGAATCAGGTGTATATGCCTATGAGGCTGCAAAGGTAGATAATGGAGGGACAGTAAAAGGGAAGGTTACTTTCAAGGGTTCATTGCCGAATGATGCAGTAGAGAAGATTACTATCACAAAGAATACTGATGTGTGCGGCACAGGAGCTCGCGAGGTTGTATGGGTAGATGTGAAGGGAAATGCCTTAAGGGGCGTATTTGTATTTATTGATGGGATTGCAAAGGGCAAGGACTGGCCAAAACCAAAAGAGAGCAAGTATCTTATAAACCAGAAGGATTGCCGATTTGTGCCATGGGCACAGGTAGTAAAGCCAGGTAATATCACTATCAGAAACAGCGACAAGGGTGTGCTGCACAATATCAATACCAGAGAGATGATCGGTGTGGAAAGCGGAAGCGTTGTGAAAAAGGTAATATTTAATGTTGGCCAGCCTGATCCTGGCGATATTGAAAAGGAAATAAAGCCGAGAAGGGCGCCGTTTATTTCTATTAACTGTGAGGCGCATAACTTCATGTTTGGTTTTATGATGGCCCCAGAGCATCCTTATGCAGAGGTGGTAGAAGAGGATGGTTCCTTTGCAATTAAAGATGTGCCCCCGGGAGCCTATACAGTTAAGGCATGGCACCCGCGTTTTGGATTAAAAGAGGGAAAGGTGACTGTTACTGCCAAAGGGGCAGTGGATGCAAATTTTGAGTTTACAAAATAAAAGATGATTACACAGATTACAAAGGCAGATTACACAGATTAAACTTATAAAAAATCTGTGCAATTGTATTCTAAAATCTGTGTAATCAGAAAAAGCGGGAGGTGAGCAAGGCATGAGAAAAAGAATTATACCAGTTTTATTAGTTACTGCTATTCTACAGTTTTTTGTTTCTCCTCTTATGGCAGCAGAGTTCCCTGATATCGGGCCATTGCCTGAGAGAAAGGCGCCAAATCCAAAGGCAGTAGAATTGGGTAAAGCGCTCTTCTTTGACGCAAGATTATCAGGGGATGCAAGCCTAAGCTGCGCTACATGCCATAATTCAGAGAAGGGTTTTACCACAGCTAATGCCCTGTCAGAGGCATATCCGGGTTCAAAGCACTGGAGGAATGCGCCAACGCTCTTGAATATTGTTTACAAAGGAAAGGCGTATGGTTGGGATGCCAGGCTGGATGACCTTGATGACATGCTCAGGGATATGATTACAGACTCCATGAACATGAACATGGATATGCAGCTTATGCAGGAGAGGTTGAAGCAGGATACAAAGGTCGTAGCGCTCACATACGAGGCGTATAAAGACACCGGGTGGGGCAAGGGCGGCATGGGCACATCTATAAGAGGTGAAATGACTCATTATGTTGCAAGGAATGCGCTTATTCAGTTCCTTGAGACACTCACATCAAAGAATGTCCCATTTGACAAAGGAAATCTCTCTGCCAAGGCAAAGGAAGGGATGGCTTTGTTTAAAGGGAAGGCAGGATGCATCCAGTGCCATAACGGCCCATATTTTTCAGATATCAAGCCTCACAACACAGGTGTTCCAGAAAATCCCGATGTCTTTAAAGACCCGCAGAGGCACTTTACCTATGTTGCTTACATGATGTTCATGGGTGTAGACAACAGGATGAACTGGAGAAGGGATGTTGGCTATTACACTATATCAAAGGATATGAAGGACCTCGGAAAATTTATTACGCCTACTTTGAGGGAGCTTAAGTATACAGCGCCGTACATGCATAACGGAATGTTTAAGACCCTTGATGAGGTTATAGAGTTTTACAACAAGGGCGGCGGCGAAGATCGTCCGGGGCTAAAGGACGCTGCAATGAAACCGCTAAATCTAACCAGTAGTGAGAAAGAGGCAATAAAAGAATTTTTATTAAGCCTGAGCGGAGATCCAATCTCTATTCCAATGCCAAAAGGCGTAAAGATTGAATATCAGGCCATACCCAATTGGAAGGGGGTGAAGAACTGATGAAGACAAACAAATTATATCTTGGTTCAACTGTTTTTGTTTTGGTTGTTTTAATGTTCATGGCTATTGGCAATATTGCATTGGCAGAGGGCGACCCTGATATGGATACAGCCCTTGCGCCTTTGCCGTCTCATCCACCCATACCATCTGATAATCCATCAGGCACAAATGTGTATCCATCAAAGATGGATAAAAAACAGGAGCTTGGGTATCTGCTCTATTTTGACCCGAAGTTATCAGGTGATGCAGGCATAGCATGCAGCGACTGCCATGACCCTAAGATGGGCTGGGGCTTTAACGACCCAATCAGCAGGGGCTATCCCGGAGCTATACACTGGAGAAATTCCCAGACAGTAATAAATAGCGGCTATCTAAACAAAATATTCTGGGAGGGCGGCACAACAAGCCTTGAGGCTCAGGCGCCAGGTGCGGCAG
>CAKKST010000292.1 GCA_919903585.1 Nitrospiria bacterium
ATATCGTTTCTCCTGTGTCTGGCGCCAAGTATAACACTGGGTTTTATATAGCAGCCATTGTTGCAGATGACGCCTCTGGTGTTTACAAGGTTGAATATCAGATAGATGGCGGGGCATGGAGGCTGCTGCCGATTGCAGACTCATCTACAGGCAGATATTCCACAGTATGGGCGCCTGTAATTGCAGATGAAGGGGTTCATACAATAAGCTTCAGGGCGATTGATAAGTCTAAAAATATGTCTGAGCCTGTTTCAGTTGGAATTATTATTGAGGTTTTATTTGGCGCAATCACGGCGCGGCCTGAGCTGGTTTATCAGGGCAGGGATGAAGAGATTAGTTACAGCATTACAAATAATGCCAATGAGGATATTGCAAACCTTAAGGTAAAGGTTGCTATAATTGATGCGGATAATAAGGAAATAAAACAGACCTTTGAAATTATGCCAAATGTGCCGATGAACACAACAATAACAGGCAGCCTTATCTTTTCTACTGCAACCCTTGCGCCCAAAAGGTATCTCGCAGTCCTTGAGGCTGCAACAGCAGAAATGGCTGAATACAAGACATTGGCAAGCACAACCTTTGAGGTAAAACCAGCCATTGAGGCAGCATAGACAATACCAGATGTAATAAATCTACTTGTCTGGGTGAATGAGAGGTGCGAGGTAGAAAGTAGAGAGCATACAGCAGACAGTAGTCAGGATGAAAAGAAAAATAGTAATGACGATAAAAAATGTATCAGAACAGATTTACTTGAAGGCGTACTCAAACAGGCAGTGACAAGCTACTTTATAGTTTATGATAAAAAGGACTTTGAGGCACAACTAAGAAATCCATACTACACAGACATACTCATCCTCGGCGATCATCATCCACTTGAAGACCACTATGCAGATGAGTTGAGGGAATTGGTTTATTCAGGCAAGGGGCTTATATCATCCCTCTATCTAAAGAAAGGAGATGACCATGAAGAGGATGAGGATAAGGGAGAAAAACAGAAAGACGAATATAATACGCTCTTTGGCATAAGGTATAGGGGCAGGCTATCAGGATATGAGCATCAGGTGAATATCCTAAACAGCCCAATCTCTGCAGCAGGGACATTAAAGGCCATAGGCGAGGTTATAAAGGTAGAGGCAAATAATCCTGAGGCTGTTGCAGCATGGATTGAAAATGAAGCAGGGCATCATAATGATGATGGACATCATGGAGAACAAAATGAATATGCAGGGATTGTTCTTAACAACTATGGCCTTGGCAGGACAATATACTTTGCCTTTGATTTAGGCCAAACAATAAATGATGAAAACTACAATCAGATGTCAGATTTAATTAAAAACTCTATTGCCTATATCCATAAACCTGTTGATGCAAATGTCTTCTATCCAAATCAGCTTATCCCTGTTGAGATAAAGGTAAAGAGCCTTGGAGGCAACTTTGATCTGAGGATAACCGAGAGTTATCCAGCAGGGCTTAGACTGTACGACCCATTAACTGGAAAGTGGATTGCTGACAACCCATGGGTCATAAATTTTCAGCTTAAGCCAGACGAAACAAAGACAATTCTGTACTATGCGTTTATGCCGGACAGTGCAGGCGCATATTCTTTACAGACAGAAATAGGATACATGGAGAGCGGAAATTACAACTTCTACCAGAGCCTTAGTATAGACATTAAAATTGAAAAAGATATTGCCGCAATAACAGAGGATGTTATTACTGCATTAAAGAGGCTCACGGTAGCAGTAAAAGAAAAGGAAAAACTTGATACTGCCATAAGATACATAGAAAATATCCAGAGCAGGACAATAACCTCAGATCAGGATGTAGAGAAAAACATCCATGACATATTGAAGACTATAGAATCGTTGCTTTCTATAACATCCGCTGATGCAGCTTCTGAAAGGCTGATGATTGACAGGATTCTTGGAATATGGCAAAATAGGCATTATTTCAACATCTACTAATACAAACGCAATGAGTTTATCAGCTAAACCTGAATTTTAAGAGATTAAGGAGTAGCTTTAATGACATTTCAGATGTTCAAAAATAATAAATTGTATTTAGTATCAATTCTAATAGTCATAATTGTTACTTCCTGTGCAACCTCAAGAGAGGTCAGGCTCGCTGAGCAGCTCTCTAAGGCAGGCAACTGGGATGCTGCTGCCCTTGCCTATCAGGAGGCAATAAAAAAGAACCCGAAGGATAGGGAGTTAAGAAACAAGCTCTTACATGCCAAAACAAAGGCAGCGGAGGGTCACTACGCAAAAGGAAAAGACTACCTAAAAGAAAAAAAGATTGACGATGCCATAGAGGAATTTAAAAGGACAATGGAGTTAATGCCGTCTATTGAAGAGTACTCTAAGGTATTAATAAATGCAGGTAAACTTAAAGAGGCAGAGAACCATTATATAGCAGGGATGCAGCTTCAGAAGGCAGAAAAATTGGATGCGGCTATATCTGAATTAGAAATGGCCATTGAATTAGACCCGACGCATCAGAAGGCGCAGGAGGCATTAACTAAGATTGGAAAGAAAAGGGAAAAGGCAGAAGAAGGTGAACTGACCCTTGCTTCCACAAAACCCATCACCCTTAAATTCCAGAACACAAAGATAAAAGAGGTCTTTGAGCTTTTATCAAAGCTATCAGGTGTGAATATCCTCTTTGATGCAGATGTAAAGAATGACCCTGTTACAGTCTTTATCAAAGATGCCACCTTTCATCAGGCCATGAATCTCATCCTTACAACAAACAAGTTATTTATGAAAAAGATAAGTGAGGATACTATCCTCATCATCCCAAAGACAAAACAGAAGATAGATCAGTATCAGGACCTTCTCATACGCACATTTTATCTTTCCAATGTAAAGGCAAAGGACATGGTGAATCTTTTAAAGACAATGCTTGATGCAAAGAGGATATATATAAATGAAGAGCTCAATGCCATTGTGGTGAGGGAGGCGCCAGAAAAGATAAAGCTTGCTGAAAAGATAATAGAGGCAAACGACAGAAGGATAGCAGAGGTGATGCTGGATGTGGAGATATTAGAGGTGGACAGGCAGAAGTTCCTAAAATATGGCTACAGCCTTAACAAGACCTTTACTGCCTCAAGTTGGTTGAGCGGCTCTACTACAGACCCAAACCAGGCCACCATGAGCTTAAATGTATTAAAGGGTATTGGCACGGGAAACCTGTTTTTCTCTCTCCCAACCGTCTCTGTGAGGATAGACCTTATGAAACAGGATACAGATGCCCAGACCCTTGCAAATCCAAAGATAAGGGTTATAAATAATAAACCTGCCAAGATCCATATCGGCGACAGGGTTCCAATAAAGATATCAACAATAACAGAAGCTACAGGGCAGACAAGGAATATTTATGAATATAAGGATGTGGGTGTGAAATTATCAGTTGAGCCTAATATTCATCTGGGGAATAATATAACCATAAAAATGGGGCTGGAAATCAGCTCTCTGGGAAATAATGTTGGCACAGCCACAGACCCGCAGTATGTTATCGGCTCAAGAACTACAGAGACCATGCTTAACCTTAAGGATGGCGAATCAGTGATTATCGGCGGGCTTATCAAGGATGAGGAAAGAAATACAGTGGACAAGATTCCGCTGTTGGGAGACATTCCCCTATTAGGCAAGCTATTCTCCAAAACAGACAAGGGTACTATTAAAACAGATATATTAATGACTGTTACGCCGAGGATTATCAGGAATCTTGAGGTTCCGGGCAAGGAGTTCCAGGCCTTCTGGTCAGGTACAGAGGAGAACTATTCTACAAAGCAGATCTTTGCAGGGATACCCACAAGTGTTGATACAAAAGAAGGAGAAACAGCAGCCCAGTCAGCTCCCGGCGCTGTGCCGCCTCCAAAACAATTACCTGCGCCATTAAAACCCGTTACACCTCCTGCAGCAACCCAGCAGCCTTCAACTGCAGAAGAGCCTGAAAGGCCTCAGGCGATAGTTTCCCTAAGGCCATCTGAGCCTAAAATCCAGATAAATCAGGAAATAAAAATGGATGTGATGATTGGCGGAATAAAGAGCCTTTCTGATACCTTCCTCTCCATTACCTATGATCCAAATATTGTTGATTTCAAAAAAGTTGCAGAAGGAAATTTTCTTAACAATGATAACTGGGCTACATCCTTCATCTCCTCTGTAAATACAAAAAGCGGCATAATAGATATACATCTAAATCGTATTGCAGATATTACAGGGGCAAATGGTTCAGGCGTTTTATTTACACTAACCTTTCAGGGTAAGACCGTTGGCTCCTCTTCCATAATTTTTACGAACAGTCAGCTCTTTAATCCAAAAAGAGAACCAGTCTCAGTGGAATTAAAGGGTGGAACTATAAATGTGCAATAAAAGAGAAGATGGCCTGACACTGCTTGAAATCATTATAACCATTGTAATAATCGGCATTCTCGCCTCTATTGCAATGCCGCTATCAAGAATGGCAGTTAAACGGGCAAAGGAGGTTGAGCTAAGAAGAAATTTAAGGGTTATAAGGGATGCCTTAGACGAATATAAAAGATATGCCACAGAAAAGAAGATCTCTGTAGAGGTTGACTCAAGCGGCTATCCTAAAAATCTTGAGATTTTAGTGGAGGGTGTAGAACTCGTTGGCCAGCAGGGAAAGAAGAAAAAATTTTTAAGAAGGATACCAGAAGACCCAATAACAAATTCAAAAGAGTGGGGCCTGCGATGCTATGAGGATGAGCCTGATGCAATAAGCTGGTGCGGCAAGGATGTATTTGATGTCTTTTCAAAAAGTGAAGATACTGCTTTGGATGGGACAAAATATAAGGGATGGTAAAAAGAAATCTTTTAAAAAATGAAAAGGGCTTTACATTAATAGAGCTGATGATTGTAGTTGTAATCATCGGCATACTCGCAACATTAGCTGAACCGAGTTACAGACATGCTATTATTAAGGCACGAGAGACAGCCTTAAGAAAAGACCTTTATATCTTCAGGGATATAATAGACCAGTATTATGCAGATAATGGTGTATATCCTCCTTCACTTCAGGAGATTGTTACAAAGGGTTATATCAGGTCACTTCCAGTTGACCCCTTTACAAAGGCGTCAGATACATGGGTGGATGTACTGTTTGAGGGAGATGTAAACGAAAAAGGGGTATACGATGTTAAAAGCGGCAGCGACCTGGTTGGAACAAACAATGTGCCATATAATCAGTGGTAATATAATCAGGATATTTCCCCACATTCCCTCTCCCTTGATGGGAGAGGGTCAGGGTGAGGGTGAATCAGGTTTTACTTATCTTACACTGATGTTTTCTATTGTTATCATTGGCATTGGCCTCTCTGTAATAGGACCGAGCTGGAAGACAGCAAAGAAGATTGAAAATGAGGAGGAACTTCTTTTCAGGGGTAAGGAGATTGTAGATGCTATTATTGCATATTACACCGGATTCCCCGGCCAGCAGGCATTTCCAGCAAAACTGGAGGATCTATTAAAAGACCCAAGATACCCAACTACAAAACGCTATTTAAGGAAGCTCTACAGAGACCCTATAACAAATGGCGACTGGACACTAATATTAGACGCAAATCAGAGAATAAGGGGAGCCAAAAGTAAAAGTGAAGAAGCGCCATTAAAAAAAGCAAATTTTCCGGATGAATTTAAAAGCTTTGAGGGAAAGAAGAAATACAACGAATGGGTATTTGAATACATGCCCAAGTCTCAGACGATCCCAAAGATTCCAACCTCACAGCCCGTACCTGTTAATTAAATAAAGAAAAGACTCTACAGCTCTATCAGACCTTTTCTTTATGCTCATGGCTGTGTTCAGCATCGTCTAAGTGTGTATGGTGATGGGGAATAGCGCCGTGTAAGTGGGAATGGGCATGTTCATGGAGCATTATCTTTCTGTGAATATAATTATATATCAGAACAATGGAAAATATAAGGGCGCCTAAGAGGACAATGGTGGCGCCTGATGCAGCATTTAGATAGAAGCTCGCATAGATGCCTGCTACAGAGGTAATGGCGCCGATTGCAATGGAGAGGAAGAACATCTTATTAAAATTGTTTGTAAGCAGCCTTGCTGTTGACGCAGGGATAATAATGGCTGCGGCAATAAGCGTAACACCAATGACCTGCAATGATACAATTATTGATGCGGCGAGGATAAAAGAGAAGATAGCATCTATTAAGGAAGCCCTTGTTCCGTATACATTGGCAGATTCAGGGTCAAAGGTTACAAATAAGAGCTGTTTATAAAGAAAGAATATAATGATGATAACTAACAGTGTTACAATGCCTATTATAATAATATCCTCTGTTGTTACGCCGAGGATATTTCCGAAGAGGATAGCCTCAAGATTTTTAGTGAACCTTCTTATACGGCTGATAAGGGCAATACCGAGGGCAAAGCTCGCAGTTGTTACAATACCTATTGCCGCATCTGCCTTTATCTTTTTCTCGCGCACAATCAGATTTATCAGAAATGCGGAGAGTAATCCCCATACCCCTGCGGCAATATACAGATTAATGGAGAAGATATAGCCGATAACCGCTCCGCCAAAGGCTGCATGGGACAGGCCATGTCCAATATAGCTCATCCCTCTTAATACGACATATATGCCTATGATGCCGCAGAGTATGCCTATCATCATGGCCACGATCATCCCGTTAACAACAAATTCATATTTAAGGGGTGTAATTAAAAATTCCATAATATTTAATCATTAAAAGGCGTGGCATTTGCCATTAATATAAGATGACCCTTTCTTATAACTGCGACATCCGCATTATAGGTCTTTTTAAGTATTTCAGGATTAAATACATCCTCAGGCATTCCTTCTGCAATTATCCCTCTGTTAAAACATATTATCCATGGCAGGTGAGCCGCAACAGCATTCAGGTCATGGGTTATAAGAATTATAGTAATTCCTTTTTTGTTAAGCGTTAGCAGGAAATGGAGTATGTCGTGCTGTGTCTTTAAATCCACACTTGATGTGGGTTCATCAAGGATCAGAAGCTCAGGCTCAGAAACAAGCGCCCTTGCGAGAAATACCCTCTGCTGTTCCCCGCCAGAGAGGGTATTTATGTGATGATTTGTATATTCAAGTATGCCGAGCCGATCCAGTGCCTCCTGCACCTTTTTGCGATCCTCTTTCCCTGCCCAAGGAAGCCTGCCCATTTTATTGTATCTCCCCATCATTACAACTTGTTCTACAGTTACAGGGAAGTTCCATTCAATAGTCTCAAGCTGTGGTATGTAGCCGATATCTGGAGGAGGGTTGTTTTTTATTATCTTGCCATTTACATAAACCTCGCCTGCAATCGGCCTGACAACACCGAGGATAGCCTTAATTAGTGTGGTTTTTCCTGAGCCGCTGGGTCCGACTATTCCTGCGAGGCTGCCTTTTTTTATAGAAAGATTAATCCCATTAAAAACTATATTGTTTCCATAATTACATGTGAGGTTTTTAATTTCTATCATAATTATTCTTCAATAATATTTGATGGGTCTATGGGAGTGAAGGCATCGGTTCTCCCTCCGAGTGCAGGCATCATATTACGCATATTCTCAAGCATCATACCGATATATGTATGCTCTTTAGAACCAGGCTTTCCGGGAAGGTCATCGTCTCTTAGTGTTGTTATATGTTTAATCTTTGCCTCCCTTGCGATCTGTTCCTCAACCTTGCTTGGATAGACCTCAGAGCCAAAAATGGCAGGCACTTCCTCTGATCTTAGCTGATCAATAATAGCAGCAATATCCTTTGGCGACGGCTCTGCAAAATCAGAGGGCTGTATCGCACCGATTACAGTCATCCCATATCTCTTCGCAAAATATGCCCAGGAATCGTGATATGTAAGCAGCTTGCGATTCTTTTCAGGAATGGTCTTTACTGCCGTAAAGATTGCCTTATCAAGCTGATTTAGCCTTTGCAGGAATTTACTTGCATTCTTTTTATAATATGCGCTGTTTTCAGGGTTTATCTCTATAAGCTTATCCCTTACCAATTCTGCATATTTCATGGCGTATGCCACATTCATCCATAGATGAGGATTTGGGTCGCCTTTATCTTCTGGAAATGAAAAATCAAATATCCAATCTTTTTTTGTGATGGTATTATCACCGAGTTTTAGTATCTTGGAACCTTTTTTTGCCCTTGCCTTAGCAAGTTTTTCAGTAGGCGTTTCTAAATTCAGGCCGTTTAATATTATCAAATCAGCTTCTGAAATATATTTTACATCAGAGGGGACAGGCTCAAAGGTATGCGAATCCATGCCTTCGGGTATTATTCCGTGCAAATCAATCTTATTTCCGACAACATTGTAAACGATGTTGGTGATGGGTGAGACTGTTGTGACAACCTTTATTTTTTTTCCTGCAAATACAGTCTGATTGCTCAGGAAAATTGATAAGATGAAAAAAATAATCAAGAAAGCGCTCTTTTTAATCATAATGAAATCCTCCTTAATTTTGCATTTTGCTCTTTAATTTTTGATTTCCTATGACCCTTGACCCTTTGACCCTCTTTCATACCAGCTCCTTACCTGTTGTTGTAACCGTCAGCTTTCCGTGCTTTACACCCTTTGCGACAATCAATCTATCTGCGATTTTCTTTATCTCAGCGCCTTTTCCTTTTACAACAATCACCTCCAGACAGTTGTGCTCATCCATATGGACATGCATAGAGGAGATGATAGAGGTATGGAAATTATGCTGTATCTCTGTAAGGGTATCCAGCAGTTCATTTCTGTGATGGGAGTATACAATCGTTATTGTGCCGATACACTCTTTATTTCCAGATTCCCACTCACGTTGCACAAGGCTGTCCCTTATCAGGTCACGGATGGCCTCGCTCCTGTTAGAATAGCCTTTTTTAGTAATCAACGAATCAAAGGCCTTAAGAAGAAGGCTGTCTAAAGAAATACCAAACCTTTTAATAGCAGTTTTCATGGTGTTACTTATTTATAAAAGATAACACCGCATTTGTCAAGAAAATTCTTGACTGCAATTGGAAAAAGTGTTAATTTTATAAAGAAATGTTGTTCTTCACAGCTTATAGTGGGTAAGAAAAGGATAAATAGCTCGGCCACCTTTCCCCTCCCCCTTGATGGGGGAGGGTAGGGTGGGGGTGATTTCAGGAAAAGTCAACCGAAGCTGAAAAGCCATTAAATCACCCTCCCCTTAATCCCCTCCCATCAAGGGAGGGGAGAAGTTGAATTGCTATAGTTACTCACTAATGAGGCGTAACGAGCCAAAATATTTTTAGACAGTTACTTTCTTAATTGGAGGTTAGGCAATATGACAGACAGCAATAATTATAATAAAAATCTAATTTTTGTTCTTGGCGTAGGTTTTATTATCGGGTTTGTTATCTTAATTCTTCTTGAGATACTGCTTGGCGGGGCATTAAAAATAAAATAGTCAATCTTTTTTTGGTGCCGAGACGCAGAATCGAACTGCGGACACGAGGCTTTTCAGGCCTC
>CAKKST010000293.1 GCA_919903585.1 Nitrospiria bacterium
TTATTAATATATGTTAGCTAGTGTCCTGTCCCTAACACTTCTTTACATTCTTTTAGTGTCATTCCCGCAGTGTTTTTGAGCGGGAATCCACAAATAGACAAGACTGGATTCCTGCCAGAGGCATGCAGGAATAACAAAAAGCGTAAAGCTATTTATGAGACACCACACTAGTTAAAAAATTTAGAAAAATCACAAGAAACAAGAAAACTTGCTAATTATTCGCAGATTTGATATAAATAAAGAAACTATCTAATAATATTGTTAGACTTTTGAAAATTACCCGGTATGCAATGCTATCATGAAACCAACAGCTTATATGGAGCAAGAACCTATTCTAAAAGAGATACGTAGAATCAGACATGAAATAGAAGCAGAATGTCAAAACGATCCTCAGAAATACTACGAACATATTCAACAGGTACAGAAACAATACAGCAACAGATTAGTTCGGTTTAAACCAAAGCCGGCATTGAAGTTAGCAAAAGTTGAATAACAGAAGTCTAAACAATTGATATTTATAATCTTGGCAGAGGCGCACAACATGCTCTGCGCCATTGATGAAGACAAGTCAGAGCCTAACGGCTATCTTTACCCGGCATCAATGTTTGTGCCTATAGAGCTGCCAGAAGCTGCGGAGCGGGTGCTGATGGCAAGGGGCTAACGGAGGAGAATTATTCTGTTATGTAAACGCAAAAAACCCCAATGAAGCTGTTATTGATAATTCCTTTAGGCCCAGTAAGTTTATTTTTAATTTTATGTTTTTTGTTATTTTTTCTGGAATAGGAGGCTATTATATCCTTTCTGCTGTAAAATGGAAAAGGGAAATAAAAAAGGGGTCTGACTAATAAAGACCAAGCCTTTTCATCATACTCGTGGAATAATCGCGGTAATTATAATTTTAAGTCAATTTATCACCTTATTCTTTGACAAATCTAACCTGCTTTACTATTATACCATTATGACAATAAAAATTGACGGCAGCTACGGCGAGGGCGGCGGGCAGATATTAAGGACAAGCCTCTCGCTTTCCTG
>CAKKST010000294.1:0-22822 GCA_919903585.1 Nitrospiria bacterium
TGCCTGATATCAGGAAAATACTTAAACGGCTCCCCAGCGAGCGGCAGACCCTCCTCTTTTCGGCCACCATGCCCGAAGAGATCAAACGTCTTGCCCACGAAACGCTTCGCAACCCGGTTACCGTGCAGGTGGGGGGCGGTTCTCCTGCAGTTACCGTGAGCCATGCCATCTACCCTGTTTCAGAACATCTCAAAACCGGCCTGCTCCTTGAGTTGTTGCATCATACGGATACCGAATCAGTGCTGATCTTCACCCGCACAAAACACCGCGCCAAGCGTCTCGGAGAACAACTCAGCAAGGCCGGTTACAAAGCGACCTCGCTTCAGGGAAACCTTTCCCAACACCGGCGACAGGCAGCTTTGGACGGGTTTCGTGACGGCACATTCCATGTATTGGTGGCAACAGATATTGCCGCAAGGGGGATTGATGTTTCCCAGATTTCTCATGTCATAAACTTTGATATACCCAATACAGCCGAGGCATACATCCACCGCATAGGCCGGACAGGCCGCGCTGCCAGAAGCGGCGATGCCTTCACCCTTGTAACCTCAGAGGATACGGTCATGGTTCGCACCATAGAAAAATGCCTCCATTCCCAGCTTGAACGTCGGACTATCGAAAACTTCAACTACAAAGCCCCTGCGCCTCATAAGGAACATTCTATGGCAAGGCCGGCTTTCCGGCCAGCCGCAAAAAAGACAGGTGCGCCTGCTCAGGCACGGCATAAATCCCGTCCTGCAACCCAAGGTTCGGGTGCCCCTAAACGACACGTCAAATATCCGCGTATTGCGCGATGAATAGCGCCTTCGAACCGGATCAGCTATAGGGGCGTAATATATTACGCCCCTATCTAAGCGGTTTTGTGTGTATCCCGCACTCTCCGCCGCATTTGCTTGTGCCTATCCATCTGCCTGCACGTTCATTTTCATCATTAGTAATCTGTGTGCACGGTGCGCAGCCTAAAGAGCGATAACCCTCCTTATAAAGAGGATTCACCTCCACATTGTAAAGGGCAAGGTATTGCCAGACCTCCCGCTCCTTCCAGATAAGTATGGGATTAAGTTTTACTAAACTATCACCCTTATCTTCTATCTCTTTAAAATCTGTCCTTGTCCTTCCCTCTGTGCATCTCAGACCTGTCACCCAGCAGGCGGCCTTCATCTCTTCAACAGCCCTTTGCGTTGGCACAACCTTAAGAAGTTCACAACACATATCAGGGTCTATTTCATAGAGCCTCTCCTGAATGGGTTGATTATTTTTGTAAATCTTTAGTTCAGGATAGCGCAACACCAGTTTATTCATAAACTCAATAGTCTTTGCCGGTTTAAAGCGTGTTGTTACAATAAAACCTCTAATATCTGTGCTTACCTTCTTTGCCAAATCCCACACCACAAGCGAGTCCTTGCCCAGGCTGTTTGCAACCACCAGTGAATCGCCGTATTTCTTATATGCCTCATCTATCAGAGCAAGAGACCTCTCTACCTTTTGTTTAAAATTCAAAGAATCAACTATTTCTTTTATATCTTCACCCTCTATTTGTAGTGCTTGTATACTCATAAGCGCCTCCTTTTTTAATATACAGTTTATAAAAATCCCCCTCTTTCTCCAATCTCAAAAACCTGTGGCCATCCTTCTTGCACCATTTTGGAATATCTAATACAGCCTCCTCATCATCAAGAAGAACCTCCAATATTTTACCTATCTTCATCTCATCAATCCTTTCCATTGTTAAGGCAAGGGGCATCGGACAATAGAGTCCTACAACATCTAATGTATCATCAGGGATGATTATCTCTTTTACTGTTTCTTCACCTTTCACTTACTGCCTCCTCTACCTTTACAAAAACCTCCTCTTTAAATTTTTCCAAACCAATCCTTTCAATTGTCAAACCTATCCTCTCTCCTCTTTTTCCATTCTTCTGGTACCACTTTACAACACTCTCAATTACAGAAGGCACTTCTTCATCTGAAATAAATATCCTTACAACATCTGCCTCTCTCGGATGCCTCCCATGCTTGCCGCCAACACGCACCATGTGACCGTATCTCTTTGCCTTCCATGATTCACTCGGGCATACACGGATACAGTCGCCGCAGTAGATGCACTTCTCCGGGTCAAACACTGGTTTGCCATCCTCATCTGATACAATAGCTCCTTCCTTGCATGCCTTTGCACAAAGGGTGCAGCCATCGCAGGAGGATTCCTCCCATACAGGCTCAACAATCCCCTGAAAGCCGAGGTCCATCTCCCTTGTCCTTGCGCAGTCTATTGGGCAGCCTGAGAAGGATATCTTGAATTTGTGAGGCGTATCTGTGCCAAAGAATCTCCTGTCCATCTCAATGGCAATGCCCTGGGTATCTGTAAGCCCATTGGGATTGTATTCGCATCCTCCGCATGCAGTAATAGCCCTCACCCTTGGGCCGCAGGAGGCAATGGTCTGGCCAACTTCTGACAACTCCTTTGTTACTGCTGCAAAGTCTTTTATATTTACATAGGGTATCTCTGCTGACTGCCTGAAGGAGAGATGGACAAATCCTCTACCATACTTCTCTGCCACCTCTGCAATCTTTTTCATCTTCTTTGCATCAAGCCTTCCTGCTGGTACGCGGCACCTGATTGTAAAGAGATCCTTCTGCCTCTGCTTGATAAAGCCGCCTGATAAAAGCGTCTTTAAATCAAACTTGCCTTTTTCTGTTTCAAAAACATTTTGCTTGTCCTCAATAAACCTGTCTGTCATTTTATTTTACCTCCTCTGCTTTGTTATAAAAACAAAAAGGCCCCACCATGATAAATGTTTTATCACAATGTGGCCTCCAGTTTACTGGTCAGCCGACCTGTCTGCCAACAGGCAGGTCACTATAGTTTTAAGCCGTAGGACCTACGACTATTAGTTCATATCCCTCATGCAAATCTTCTTTTCTCAACCTTATTAATCTGTATCACCTTAGAATCCTGCACAATAATGGTTACCTCGCCATGACGCACCTGAGTAATTGCCTTTAGAATCTCATCAAGAATTGTCCCTGAAATCCCCTGCTCAATTAAATTGTTTGCCTTTGAGGCATCGCTGATATCTTTCATAATAATATCCTTTCTTAATTATATATAATACATGGGAGAGGCGATCCTCTCACGCTCCATCTTCTTATCGCACATATCCTTTAGTGTTATAGATGACAGGGTCTTCTGCATACAGCCTTTGATCTCCTCCCAAACATCCCTTAAGGCGCATAACCGCTCTTTGGAGCATTGATCCTTGCTGCCATCTGAAACACAATACATAGGAGCCATTTCACCTTCCAATACCCTTAGTACATCTCCGAGGCTTATCTCCCAAGGCCTTTTCTCCAACTGATAGCCGCCATGGGCCCCCCTCACACTCTTTACGAGGCCAGCTTTTTTTAATGAGGTCATAATCTGTTCAAGGAATCGTTCAGGTATATTATAGCGGCCTGCGATTTCCCTAACCTGTACAGGCTCACTGCCAAAATGATTTGCCACATCTATTAATGCTATTATTCCATATTCACTTTTAGCGCTTATTTTCATAATCCCTACTTTCCCAATCGGAATTATAGACATCATACACAAAGAAAATTCTTTTGTCAAGAAAAAAAATTGATTGTTATTTACCTGCGGATATTTGCCTTACGATTCAGGATGTTGATGGGGATTCTAATTATGATGTGATTTCTAAAAAAAGGAAGCCCCCTGTTATATACAGGGGGCTTTTTGTTCCTTTTTATTCCTTACTGCTTCATTACATTGATTGCCTTAGGCCCCTTGGGGCTCTTTTCGGTATCAAAGCTGACGCGGTCACCCTCGGCAAGGACTTTGAATCCATCGCCTTGGATAGAAGAATAGTGGACAAATACATCAGCGCCGTCTTCACTTGTAATAAAGCCGAAACCTTTGGATTCATTGAACCACTTTACTGTTCCATTAGCCATTTGTGTGTACCTCCTTATATACAAATTGAATTTTCAGAAGCACACCATAAAACAAAAAGGCCACAAAGCTAAAAGTCTTTGCGGCCTTGTGTGGACATAAAAACTTCTGAACTCCTGAAACTCTGCGCAAAGAATAACACATCAGCGGATAAATAGCAAGCAAATAATTTTTAGGCATTGCAAATTATCACTTATATGTGTTATTATATGTAAGTTTAAAGAGAGAGGGCGAACCATCTCCTTTTATGGTTCGCCTTTTTTATTGCCTTTACCCCGTTAGAAAGGGTGGGTCTTTACTAACGGGGTAAAGGCAGACGCTTTGACATGTTCATGATATTTTTGCAGGATATAAAAAAACAGCATCAAAGGAGATTAAGTGAAAAGAGAAGAGATCAGAAATATTGCAATCATAGCCCATGTTGATCATGGAAAGACCACTCTTGTGGATGCCATGCTAAGACAGGGAGGCATCTTCAGGGATAATCAGCAGGTTCAGGAAAGGGTAATGGATAGTATAGATTTGGAAAGGGAGCGCGGTATTACCATTATGGCAAAGAATACTGCTGTTGAGTATGGGGGTGTTAAGATAAATATTGTAGACACACCGGGCCATGCTGATTTTGGCGGCGAGGTAGAGCGCACATTAAAAATGGTTGACGGCGTCCTTCTCCTCGTTGATGCCTCTGAAGGCCCGCTGCCGCAGACAAGGTTTGTCTTAAAAAAGGCCCTTGAACTTGAATTGCCGCCAATCCTTGTAATCAATAAGATTGACAGGCCTGATGCCCGCATAAATGAGGTGGTAAATGAGGTCTACGACCTTTTTATAGATTTGGACGCAACAGAGGATCAGCTTGATTTTCCTATTATCTATACCAATGCGAGAGAGGGGACTGCAAAGCTGAAACTTGAAGATGATAATCGTGATCTGAAGTGTTTATTTGAAACGATCCTAAAAAATATCCCTGCCCCAGAAGGGGATAAAGATGGAAAACTTCAGATACTCGTTGCTAATATTGATTACAATGATTATGTGGGTAGGCTTGCCATTGGCCGTATATTTTCAGGTGTTGTTAAGATCGGGGATATCATTGGCGTTGTAGATCAGAAAGGCGCAGTTGCAAAGGCAAAGGTTACATCATTATACGGCTTCAGGGGCTTAAAGCGCATAGACCTTGAGCAGGCAGCAATGGGTGATATCGTTGCCCTTGCCGGCATTGAGGGGATAAATATCGGCGATACCATTACAGATGCCGATGATCCAAAGCCGCTTCCAAGGATCGCAGTGGATGAGCCAACTATCTCCATGGTTTTTTCTGTAAACACATCTCCATTTGCAGGCAAGGAAGGGAAATTTGTTACCTCAAGGAATCTAAAGGAGAGGCTTGAAAAGGAGCTTTTATACAATGTGGGTATTCGTGTTGAATCAGCAGATTCCACCGACTCCTTTAAGGTAATGGGAAGGGGAGAGCTGCAACTGGCAATACTAATTGAGATGATGCGCAGAGAGGGATATGAACTTTCTGTGTCCATGCCAGAGAGCATTACAAAAGAGGTAAATGGCTCTGTCCATGAGCCTATGGAGCTTCTTGTAATAGACTGTCCGGAGGAATTTATCGGCGTTGTTACGCAGAAGCTTGGGATTAGACGGGGAAAGATGATAAAGATGCAGAACAATGGCCACGGCAGGGTGCGCCTTGAATTCCGCATCCCTTCAAGGGGATTGATAGGCTTTCGCTCTGAATTTCTGACTGATACGAGGGGCACAGGATTGTTAAATCACCTCTTTGACGGTTATGAGCCTTGGCAGGGCATGATAACAAAACGTTCAACCGGCGCCCTTGTTTCAGACAGGGCAGGCAAGACAACTACCTACGCCTTATTCCACTTGCAGCCGAGGGGTGTACTATTTATAAAGGAAAGCACACCTGTATATGTGGGAATGGTAATCGGCGAAAACTCCCGTGAGAATGACCTTGATGTTAATGTTGTAAAGGAGAAAAAACTTACAAATATGAGGGCATCAGGCACTGATGATGCCATGCGCCTTGTGCCTCCGAGGCAGATGAGCCTTGAGCAGGCGCTGGAATTTATTAAAGAGGACGAGCTTGTAGAAGCTACACCGCAGAATATCAGGATACGCAAGAAGGTTCTTGAGGCAAACAAAAGGCCAAAGCCGAAGGGATGAGCAGGTAAACCTTATTTTTGTCCGTTAAATAGCCGAGCTTTTCTTTCCAAAAATCATGTTTGAAATAATCATCCCGGGGCAGATTCCTGTTATCACAGCAAAATAGAAGAACAAGATTTCCTCCACATTGTTGTTGGTTAAGTTATTCTGTACTCCATCAAAATCGCCTAACAATATTATTATAATGTTCTATAGAAAACTGAAAACTACAAAAAGAATTAAATAATCAGCGCTGTGGTGCCGAAGAGGGGACTCGAACCCCTACAGGATTGCTCCCACCAGACCCTGAATCTGGCGTGTCTACCAATTTCACCACTTCGGCATTATAAGCGAATGATAATGTAATATATCAGAGCCGTATCACCATTGTCAATAGTTATAAGGCGCTATATTTTTTGTTGAATAAAATTAAAAAGGTGTTATAATATGATAACTTATGGGGATTAGGTAGGGGTTCAATATATTGAACCCCTACTGCAGGTGGCATGGTTTTGAGGTGCTTACGGATCAGGAGGTTTTAATGGAAGAGAAAGGAGAGGGTGCAAAGACCCTTCCAAAGGCAAATACGTTGAACAGGTTTATTGCAAAGTTTATTGATGTATTAATTGCCGCTGCCCTCTCAAAACTGATTCCGCCTGTAGGCTTTTTTGCAGGATTCCTGTATATAATAATTGCAGACGGCTTTTTTGAGGGAAGGAGCATTGGGAAGAAATTAATCGGCCTTCAGGCCGTTGCACTAAATGACACAAGGGGGATCGGCTTCAGGGAGTCTGTTATCAGGAATATCCCCTTTGCCATTGCCTATAGTTTTTCACTTATCCCCTATGCGGGGATATTTTTTGGCCTTTTGATAATCGGCCTTGAAGGTCTTCTGGTAGTTGGCAATGAGAGAGGCTTGAGAATAGGTGATGAGCTGGCAAAGACACAGGTAGTTGACAATAGCAAAGCCATAAAAGAGACAGAGAGTCATAGTATCAAAGAGCCAGAGGGTTAAAATAGCAAAGGATTTATTAATCCTCTGACGCTTTGACGCTATGATACTTTAATATTCTATATTAGGAGGATAATTAATGAGGTTTGATTCTATCTTTGGGTGGTTTTCAAATGACCTTGCCATTGACCTTGGCACAGCAAATACGCTGGTTTATGTAAGGGGAAGGGGCATTGTCAGCAATGAGCCGTCTGTTGTGGCGATTCAAAAGGCCACTGGCAAGGTGCTGGCAGTTGGTTATGAGGCAAAGAGAATGCTCGGCAGGACGCCTGGGAATATCGTTGCCATCCGGCCGATGAGGGACGGCGTGATTGCAGATTTTGAGATAACAGAATTAATGCTCAGGCACTTTATCACAAAGGCTCACAACAGGGGAACATTTGTCCACCCGAGGATTATTATTGGCGTACCGTCTGGTATTACACAGGTAGAGCAGAGGGCTGTAAAGGATTCTGCACAGCTTGCCGGCGCAAGGGAGGTCTATCTCATTGAACAGCCTGTGGCAGCAGCCATTGGCGCTGGCATGCCCATTTCAGAGCCGTCAGGAAATATGGTTGTTGACATTGGCGGCGGCACCACTGATATTGCAGTCATATCTCTCGGCGGTATAGTCTACAGCAAGTCAATAAAGGTTGCCGGTGATAAGATGGACGAGGCGGTTTTAAGTTATATCAAGAGGAAGTACAACCTCCTCATTGGGGAATATATGTCAGAGCAGATAAAGTTTGAACTCGGCAGCGCCTATCCAATGGAAGAAAAGAAGACAATGGTTATAAAGGGCCGCGACCTTGTCTCAGGAATACCAAAGACGCTTATTATTGATGATGCAGAGATAAGGGAGGCATTATCAGAGCCTATAATGGCCATTGTGAATGCAGTTAAAGTTGCACTGGAGAATACACCGCCTGAGCTTGCAGGTGATATAATAGACAAGGGAGTAGTATTAACAGGCGGCGGCTCCCTATTAAAAAATCTTGATATACGTTTAAGGGAAGAAACAAATCTACCCATTATTACTGTTGATGATCCATTAACCACAGTTGTTATGGGAACAGGGAAGGCCCTTGAAGAGCTTGACCTGTTGAAAAAGATAATGATCCTTTCCTCGTAAGAAAGCAGCAGCATGGCAAGGTTAAAGCCTCATTTCTTTTACACCCATAAAAGGGGGTTGCTCCTTATAGCCATTATCCTCATTGCTATCATACTGATGTCCCCTGACCTTCAAAAGAGGCCGAGATATTATCTGATAGAAAAGCCTGTGGTCTTTGTTATATCCCTCTTTCAAAGAGGATTTACTCAGACAGGCACAGGCATCAAGGGCGTGTGGAGCAGCTACATAAACCTTATTGGTGTGCAGAAAGAGAATGCCCTACTGAAACAAGAAATAGGGCATCTTAGGGCAGAGAACACAAGATATAAGGAGATGACGCACTCACTTGAACGGATGCAGACCCTTCTGGAGTTTAAGGAGAATGCCCCTTTCAGGACAATATCAGTACGGGTAATTGGCAGGGACACTTCAAATCTCTTCAAAACCATTACTATTGACAGCGGCGAAGGCAACGGCATAAAGAAAGACATGGCCGTAATAACACCTGATGCTGTTGTTGGCCGCGTAATAAGGACCTCCCGTAATTCCTCGCTTGTGCTCCTTATGATTGACAGAAACAGCGCCATCGCCTCAATTATCCAGAGGACAAGGGATGAGGGCATAATTGAAGGCAGCGGAGGCAGTATTGCCAATTTAAAATATATCCAAATTTTATCTGATATCCAGTCAGGGGATGCGGTGATTACATCAGGCATTGATGGGATATACCCAAAGGGCATGAATGTCGGCAGGGTTGTTTCTGCAAAAAAGGAGAGCGACGCCATCTTTCAGGAGGTTGCGGTTGCCCCTGTTGTAGATTTTACGAGGCTTGAAGAGGTGTTGGTGGTGGTTGATAACGAGTGATAAAAATAGTAGGGGCGAACAGCCGTTCGCCCCTACTGGATTCCGCATCAGGTGCGGAACGACATTAAAAAGAGTATCTTAGATGAAGAAGCTATTACTTCTAACAATTGGTCTGCTGATTGTTCCCCTACAGTCAAGCCTTGCAAACAGCATTACATTGTGGGATGTAAAGCCTGATCTAATTTTTATATTTGTCTATGCCCTCGGCCTGATTTATAATGAAGAAAAGGCCATGCTCATGGGTGCAGGACTCGGTTTTGTATCAGATGTATTTTCTGGCGGGCCTCTGGGGCTTAATCTCCTGACAAAGGGAATAACAGGTTTTGCCTCTGGGTTGCTCGGCAAAAGGGCAATCAATATGAGGCTCAGCCTTCAGATACTTGTAATATTTTTTATTACAATCATAGAGGTATTAGCACAGGTGATACTCATTGGCATTTCTTCAAGAGGCGCTGCGCCTGCCATATGGATAAAGGCTGGCTTCTTACAGGCATTATATAACAGCCTGTTTGCCTTTCTTTTTTTCTGGCCTCTTATTAAGAGGCTTAAGAGGGAAAGGGAATGGGCAGGATCATTAAAGGAATCTATTCTCATCAGGTAGGTAAATTAAATTGTTAGACAAACAGGAAGACTTAAAAGATATTCAGGGGAGGTTCCCTTTCTTAATAGCCTTTGTTGTTATAGCCTTTTTTGTCCTTTTGATCAGGACAGGCTATCTCCAGCTTATAAAGGGCGGACATTTTAAGGAACTCTCAGAGAGCAACCGTCTAAGGAGCCTGCCAATAGAGCCTTACAGAGGCCTTATCTTTGATAGAAATGGCGAACTCCTTGCACATAATGTACCTGCCTTTCATCTCTCCTTTATCCTTGAGGACTTAAAAGACAAAGCGACTACCATTAAGAAGGTCAGCGGGTTTGTAGGCATATCAGAAAAAGAGATTAATGAAAAAATAAAGGCAAAAAAAAATACCTATCCCTTTGCGCCTGTCAGGATAAAGGAGAATATAGGCGCTAAAGAGGTTGCGCTGATTGAAGCGCACAGGCTTGACCTTCCCGGTGTTATGGTTGAGGCTGTAGCAAGGAGGGAGTATCGTCATGGGAATATGGCAGCGCACCTCCTCGGCTATCTGAGCGAGATTACCCAGGGCCAGCTTGATAACGTTGTAAATGATACGGTATATCCCGGAATGACCGTCGGCCAGAATGGGGTAGAAAAAACCTATGACGAGATATTGCGTGGAATCCCCGGCTATAAAGAGGTAGAGGTGGATGCATACGGCCATGAGGTGCGGCTCTTTAATATTGACAGGCCTGTTCGCGGCAATGATATCTATCTCACCATTGATATGAACCTGCAAAAGATAGCAGAAGATGCGCTTGGAAATGAATCGGGCGCAGTGGTTGCAGTGGATACAACAAGCGGCGATATCCTTGCCATGGCAAGCCATCCGCCCTATGACCATAATCTTTTATCAAAGAGGGTGAATGTTAAGGACTGGGAGGCGCTGATAAACGACCCTGCCACTCCCCTTAACAACAGGGCAATACAGGGGCTATATCCGCCGGGCTCTGTGTATAAGATTGTAACTGCCGCAGCAACGATTGAGAGGGAGACATTAGAGCTGGATGAAAATATTCAGTGCAAAGGCGGACTCCAGTTTGGCAGGAGATATTTTCGCGACTGGAAGGCAGGCGGACATGGCAATGTAGCCCTGCACAGGGCAATTGTTGAATCCTGCGATGTATATTTTTATAAGGCAGGGATTGCCCTCGGTGTGGATGGCATGGCTGATTATGCCCTTAGATTAGGACTCGGTTCGCCGACAGGTATTGACCTCCCCTCAGAAAAGGGAGGGCTCATACCTACCAAGTCATGGAAATTATCTGCAAGGAAACAGGAGTGGCTTGAGGGCGAGACGCTCTCTGTTGCCATCGGGCAGAGCTATGTCCTTACCACACCAATGCAGCTCGCAATGCTTATCAGTACTGTTGCAAATTCAGGTCTCAAACACAGGCCAAAGAGTGTATTTGGCATTAAGGATCAGAAGACAGGGGAATTATACAGATTCCCGCCTGTAGAAACAGGCAGGGTTGAAATAAGGGAGGAGACCTTTCAGATATTAAAGGCTGCCTTGCGGGGTGTAGTAAATGAACAGGGCGGTACAGCAGGGGGCGTGCGGTCCAAAATTGCCGAGATAGGCGGGAAGACCGGCACTGCGCAGGTTATTGCATTAAAGCCCAATCTGCCAAAGGAGCTTCTTAATCAGAAGAGATTTAAAGACCATGCCTTATTTGTTGCCTTTGCGCCTGTATCAGACCCGAGGATTGCAGTCTCGGTTGTGGTGGAACATGGCGGAAAGGGGAGCTCTGTTGCTGCCCCGATTGCAAAAAAAATTATAGAGGGTTATCTTAAGAATGTTAAATCTTAAACAGATATACAACTTTGAGTGGAAATTTTTAGGGGTTGCCCTTCTTATCTCTGCTGTAGGTATACTTACGATCTACAGCGCTACACACAGCATATCATCCCATAGTGCAACGTCATATTATGGAAAGCAGATATACTGGATTATAATAGGGCTGATATTCCTGTTCCTCGCTGCTGCCATTGATTATCATACTGTAATTAAATATGCCTATGTGATCTATGGGATAACACTGCTGCTCCTTATTATAGTTCTTATAAAGGGGCGGACAGGCCTCGGGGCCCAGCGCTGGCTCGCTATCGGTCCACTCTCCTTCCAGCCGTCAGAACTTGCAAAGCTCGCAATTATAATATTCCTTGCAAGATATTTTTCAGACAAAAGGTCATCCGGCGGCTTTAAAATGAAAGAGCTTATTCTGCCTGCAGCGCTTGTATTAGCGCCCCTACTGCTCATATTAAAACAGCCCGACCTCGGCACTGCCCTTATGGCGCTTTTTATATTTGTAATGATTACACTGCTTGCAGGTGTAAGGATGCGCTCCTTACTCGTATTTATATTTGTAAATGTTATGACCATCCCGTTTATTGCGCACTACTTCTGGGGCATGCTGAAGGGTTATCAGAAGAACCGCATACTCGCCTTTTTCAATCCTGAGATAGACCCGCAGGGCATTGGCTATCATATTATCCAGTCAAAGATTGCCATCGGCTCAGGCGGATTCTTTGGCAAGGGGCTTTTTCAGGGCACACAAAACAAGTTAAAATTTATCCCTGAGAAGCATACTGACTTTATCTTTTCTGTCTTTGCAGAGGAGTGGGGGTTTATTGGCGTACTCGTCCTCCTTTCGCTCTATCTTGTATTAATACTCTGGGGTATCACAATCGCATACAAGGCAAAGGACAGATCAGGCGCACTCCTCGCTGCCGGCATTGTCTGTATGACCACATTTTATTTTATTGTTAATGTTGGTATGACAATCGGCATTATGCCTGTTGTGGGGATACCGCTTCCATTAATGAGTTATGGCGGCACATCTATTATTACAACCATGATAGCCCTCGGGTTGTTAATTAATATAAAGATGCGGAGGCTGCTGCTGTTTTATTAAATATGAAAAATCAAAATCTCTTATCAGTTTCCAAACCAGTCCGCTATATAAATAGCGAGCTAAACAGCATCCACAAGGATATGTCAGGGATAAAGACCAAGATTGCCCTGATATTTCCTGATGCCTATGAAATAGGCATGTCCCACCTCGGTCTGAGGATACTTTATCATATAATAAATCTCAGGGATGATGCGGCAGCAGAGAGGGCATATGCGCCATGGCTTGATTATGAAGGACAACTCCGTAAAAACAAGATGCCGCTCACAAGCCTTGAGTCAGATCTCCCATTAAACAGATTTGATATACTGGGATTCACACTCCCCTATGAGCTTACATACACCAATATCTTAAATATATTGGATTTAAGCGGCATCCCATTAACAGCCTCTGAGAGGGATGAAAGGCATCCACTTATTATTGCCGGCGGCTCCTGCGCCTTTAATCCTGAGCCATTAGCGGATTTCTTTGATGCCATTGTGCTTGGAGACGGTGAGGAGGTAATAAATGAGATAATAGATGTGCATCAGAAATGGAAGGAGAGCGGCGCTAAGAAGGATATCCTGCTTGATTCACTATCAAAGATTAAAGGGGTATATATCCCGTTTTTTTATAATATTGAATATAATCCTGACGGAACCACCTCCAAGGTCATACCAATAAATAATGCCCCTGTAAAAATAGAGAGAAGGATCATCCCTGATTTAGATAGTGCGCCCTTTCCTGACAAGCCTATATTGCCGTATATGAAGATAATACACGACAGGATTGCAGTGGAGATATCACGGGGCTGTACAAGGGGATGCAGGTTCTGTCAGGCAGGAAGCATCTATCGTCCTGTGCGTGAAAGAAGCCCTGAGAGGATTCTTAAGATAATTGAGGATTCTCTAAAGGCTACGGGATACGAAGATGTCTCGCTTGTTTCTTTGAGCACAGGCGACTATACCTGCCTGTCACCGCTTTTATCCACACTCATGGATAGATATATGGAGAAGAAGGTATCTATATCCCTTCCATCAATGAGGCTCGGCACACTACAGCCTGATATTATAAGGCAGATAAAACGTGTGAAGAAGACAGGATTCACCCTTGCGCCTGAGGCAGGGACAGCGCGGCTGAGAAGGGTGATAAACAAGGAGATGGGTGATGAGGAATTTGATGCAACCATAAGATGGGTATTTTCAGAGGGATGGAATTCCTTAAAACTATATTTTATGATAGGCCTTCCAACAGAGACAGAGGCGGACATTGAAGGGATAATTGGACTTGCTGAGAGGGCAAGGGCAATAAGCAAAGAGGTTGCAGGCAGATACAAAAATATTAATATCAGCATCTCCACATTTGTGCCAAAGCCTCATACACCATTCCAGTGGATGGGGCAGGCAGGGATTGAGGATATTAAGAATAAGCTGAATTACCTTAGAAGGAGATTAGAAAAAAAAGGCCTGGGTGTAAAATGGCAGCGGCCTGAATTGAGCCTTCTTGAGGCTGTATTTTCTAAGGGTGACCGACGGCTCGGCAAGGTATTAAAAGAGGCATGGAAAGAGGGATGCAGGTTTGACGGCTGGACAGAGGCATTTAACCTTGACCGATGGCTAAAGGCATTTCATGCCTGCGGCATATCCCCTGAGTTCTATGCAAACAGGGAAAACAGGATTGATGCGATCCTTCCATGGGAACACCTTTCGACAGGGATTTATACACGGTTTTTGGAAAAGGAATTGAAATTTTCAGAAAATGAAAAGGTCATCGGCGACTGCAGGCTCGGCGACTGCTTTTACTGCGGCGTCTGCGATAAGGGGAGGATGAAGGGAGATAATAGGGATGCAATAGGCGTCTCACCTAAGACCTACCAGCCTTCTTCTTTAAAGATGGCGCTGGATGCCGCGCCGTCAGCTAAAAAAGAGAGGCTGCCATTTAAGGTTCGGATAAAATTTTCGCGGACTGGGCCCCTGAGATTTCTATCACATCTTGACCTTATGACTGCAATCATTCGCGCCTTCAGAAGGACAGACATACCTGTAGTCTATTCCGAAGGCTTTGCCGCACATCCAAAGGTATCCTTTGGCCCTGCCCTTTCTGTGGGGATGGAGAGTGAATCTGAATACCTTGATGTGGAATTAGGACACAAGGTTGGTCTTGATAAAGTTATGTCTGAATTAAATTCACAATTCCCGCAGGGGATAAAGGCATTGGATGCGGGATATCTTACCTTTAAGGCAGAGTCGCTCTCATCAGCCATTAAAAGATTCACTTATTCGTTATCAATACCTGTTAATATGGGGTATAATATCTCCGCAGATGCTATTAATGAGGGGATGCAGAGGAGTGAGATTATAGTAACGCGCAGGATAGAGGAGGCGCATAAGAAGATTGATATAAGGCCATTTATTGAGAAGATAGAGCTGGTATCCGGGGTATCTGGGATACAAGTGAATCTGATACTGCAGAGCAGGGATGGAAAGGGCTGCAAGCCGACTGAGGCGCTGAAAGGCCTTTTTAATATTAATGATGATGAATTGATGCAGGTGATGATAAAAAGGACAGGCCTATTCATTTTAAAGAACGGAAAATGGCTAAGCCCTATGGAGGCGATGGGAAGGGTTGTATCCTTTGCTTAAGGAGATATTATGGCAATAGAAATAATCATAAATGCAACAAGGGAAGAGACAAGGGTAGCCCTGCTGGAAAATGGGGTGATAACAGAGCTCCATATTGACAGAAAAAAAGAGAGGGGCGTTGCAGGAAATATTTACAAGGGCAGGGTGCTAAAGATACTCCCCGGGATGCAGGCAGCATTTGTTGATATCGGCCTTGAAAAGGCAGCCTTCTTATATGTTACTGAGGTGAGTGCAAATATTGAAGAATACGCAAAGATGATGGAAGAGGAGACAGGCGAGACAAGGATTGAGTTTGAAAATGAAGCGCCAAAGCCGAAGAAGTCTGCGCCTGTAGCCATTGAAGACCTCCTGCAGGAGGGTCAGGAGATAATGGTGCAGGTAGTAAAGGAGCCCATCGGGACAAAGGGGGCAAGGGTTACAACATATATAACCCTTCCTGGCAGGTATCTGGTTTATATGCCCACAATAGAACATATCGGTATATCAAGGAGGATTGAGGAGGAATCTGAGAGAAAGAGGCTCCGTGAGATTCTTTATAAACTGAAAAGGCCGGGGTCAGGTTATATAATACGCACAGCAAGCGAGGGTGTGAGCGAGGAGGAATTTAATGAGGATATTGGGTTCCTTGAGCTGCTATGGCAGAGTATACAAACTAAAAGAGACAAGGCTGCTGCGCCAAACCTGTTATATACAGACCTTGATATTATCTTCCGCACAGTAAGGGACCTCTTTACCCCAAAGGTGGACAAGCTGGTTGTTGATTCAAGAGAGGAATACCAGAAGATAAAGGAATTTGCTGATTCATACCTCCCCAAGCTAAGCCCGCGCGTTGAGTTTTATGATAAGGATGAACCGATATTTGACGCCTATGAGGTGGAGATGGAGATATCCCGCGCATTGGGAAAAAAGATATGGCTGAAGTCAGGCGGCTATATTGTAATTGACCATACAGAGGCGCTGACTGCCATAGATGTAAATACCGGCAGGTATGTGGGGAAGAGGAACCCGGAGGAGACTATCTTGAAGACAAATCTTGAGGCTGTAAAGGAGGTGGCCTATCAGCTTCGCCTTAGAAATATCGGCGGGATTATTATAATAGACTTTATTGATATGCTGAAGGAGAAGAACCGCAAAAAGGTCTTCAATGCCCTTTCAGAGGCGCTTGCTACTGATAAGGCGCGGACAAATATTTTGCAGATATCTGAACTCGGCCTTGTGGAGATGTCAAGGAAGAGGGTGCGAGAGAACCTGCAGCGGACATTATGCGAGCCCTGCCCCTACTGTGAAGGCAGGAGCCACATAAAATCCCCTACAACGGTATGCTATGAAATATTCAGGGAGATAAGAAGAACTGCGTCCTCTTCCAAAAACAATAAGATTATGGTTAATGTTAATCCCACTGTTGCCAATTTATTGTATGATGAAGAGCGGCAGGGGATTGACGAGCTGGAGAACAGATATAAAAAGAAGATCGCTATAAAGGAAGACCCAAATCTGCATCAGGAGCAGTATGATATTGTTTATATCTAATATAGAAAGTTGCGGGACAGGAATGTCCCGCCTATCATCTGACCCACCATGAATTTGTAGGCACGGTTTTAACCGTGCATTTTAACCGTGCGACAATAGCACGAATAAATTCGTGCCTACAATGCCCATTTCCGGAGCAAAGGGAGAGATAAAATGAAGTGGAAGAATGTTTTATGTATTTATCCGTACAGGGCAGAGCCTTATTTAAAATACTGGAAGATGCCGCCCAATGGCCTTGAGATTGTGGCATCTGCTATAAAGCCTCTTGTGGACAAGATAGATGTTGTTGACATGAGATTTGAGGATGATATATCACCCTTCTTAAAAGATAGGGATATGATATGCCTTTCCTTAAACTGGGGAAATCCAAAGGCGCTTGGAGGCGCAAGCAAGTTTGATCTGGACTTTGTTTATAAGTTAATAAACAGCCTGCCAGAGGGTATTACAGTTGTTGCCGGCGGCCGCTTTGCCACAGACTATCCTGATATGCTCTTTAATGAGCTTCCACGGATTGATATTATAATTAGAGGATATGGGGAAGACCCAATGATTGAGCTTTTAAAGAAGGGTTCGCCGAAGGGCATAGATGGTATTTCGTATAGGGACGGCGGGCAGATTGTTAATAACAGGGATAGAAACCAGCTTGTTATTACCGGAATATATCCTGACAGGTCATTAAGAAAATACCGCTATACAGCATTGTCAATGGGCATTGATTCTATCTATGCCTCGCAGGGCTGCCCCTTCAAATGCATATACTGCGAATTTACAGAAAAGAAATGGATATCAAGGTCGGTGGAATCCATAATAGAAGAAATAAAGACAATGGACAGGGATACAGAGATCGTCTTCTTCACAGACAACAATGTATTTCATGACATGGACAGGATGGATAAACTGTGCGATGCCCTCAAGAGGGAGGGGATAAAGAAAGAGTTCTTAGCGCAATGCAGGGTGGAGTCGCTGGCTAAAAAGCCTGATGTGGTAAAAAAATTAGGTGAGGCTGGATTCACTGTCGGAGTAGGCATAGAGAGCTTTAATGACGATGTCCTCCACTGGTTAAAAAAAGGGTACCGGTCTGATCTGATATTTAAGGCCTTTGAGAATGTGAAGCAGACAGATATACTGGCTTTAGGTTTTTTTATCATCGGGAATTATAAAGAAACGAGAGAAGATATGCTGAGGATAGCGGATAATGCAGCAAAGGCAGGACTGGATTTTATAAGTGTAGGCCGTCTTCTCTGCTATCCAAAGACAGAGCTGCACGGCATAATACAAAAACTCCCTGACTATCATATCGGGGACAGAAATATCGTTTATTCAGATTATTATGCTATATCTGATCTGAACAGGATACGAAAGGAGATAAACAGGCGCTTTTATAGCGCAACGCACCTTGCAAGGATCATTTTCAGGTTCAGTTATCACTTTAACCTTCCGAAGGTCATAAGACAGATGGGCCTTGAGTTTATTTTAAAGGGCATATTTAAAAAGCAGCGTCAGATAGACAGGCTGCTTTATTTGACAAGCAGATACAACATACTCTATCCAGTTGATCTCTTATTAAATAGTATCCTAAGGATAGGAGGGAGGATATTTGAGTATGCCATCAGCCGAAGAGGGGTTTAAAGGGTAGCTTTATTAATGATTGATCGGCCTTACAGAGGTAACCTTCTCCATTGGAATAGCTATCCACTGAAACTCCCCCTGAAGATTTATCTCCTCCTCGGTAACCTCTATAAGGATTCCCTTATACGCAATGTCACTGGCCATGACCTCTACCTTCTTACCGGTCCATCTTGCGATCTCATCTATTAACATAATAGCCTCCTTTCTTATGAGTTATAGAGTTAAGGAGTTGTGGAGTTTCGGAGTTGATGAGTTTTAACTCTTAAACTTTCAAACTCACAAACACTTTAACTATTGTCCTGTCCCTAACACTTCTTTACATTATTTTGGTGTCATTCCCGCAACGTTTTTGAGCGGGAATCCAGAAAAGGAATTAGGTTCCCGTTTTCACGGGAAACCCTGGATTCCTGCCAGAGACATGCAGGAATGACAAAAAGTGCAAAGCTATTTATGAGACACCACACTATGAATCCCCGAACCCTTGTTTTATAAGCTCCCTTGAAAACCCTTCAGCAAGAAAAACAAGAGACTCAATGTCAATAAAGGTAAGGACTGACCTGTCCATTAATATCTTTACCCTCGCAGGAAAATCCTCTTCCGGAATCTCTTCCCAGAAGAGAAGGAGAAAGGGTATCTTTGGAAAAACAGAAAACCTGTATGCCATATCAGATTTGAATTCACTGGACACATCCGTTCCGCCAATGGCATTACATGCCGTTTTAAGCTGTGTCTTCTTACCTGAAAAGTTTTTTACCAGCACATCCTCGCTATTATCCTTAAAGGATTTTTGTTTTGCAAATGTCTTTGGCAGGTCTCCAAAGGATATCCACTCATTCTTTATCCCGCCCTCTCCCCTCATATTAATATAGATAATAAGAAATATCTTTGCCCACGCACTCGGAGAAACACCATCCTCACTCGTTACATCCCCATCCCTTGATACCCTGTATTTATGGTTCAGAAAAATCAGGGTGAGGTATTCCTTATCATCCTTCTTCAAATATTCAGCGCCGAGGCCGTTCGCGTGTCTTTTAAAATCAATGCCCTTTATCCTCCCTTTTATCTCCTCTGCTGCCTGTGCATAGGCATTCGCGCCTGCCTCGGTCATTACTGTCCTGACCTCGCCAATGACCCCTTTCAGATCTTTCAACTCCGCCTCTGAGAGAACAACGCACTTCTCAATAACCTCCTGTCTTAGCGCAACCTTTGTGGCAAAGACAAAACATGACGGGGAGCCGCATCTTGCACAATTTGTCTGTGGAAGCCTTTTGTAGATATCTACTGCAGTAAGCGGCATTTACGAAGATAGTAACCGAATTGAGGCGGGGATGTCAATCAGATACACTCTGATTTTTTAACATTTCTGTAAAGCCTTGGCCTTCCTGTCCATGAGACTGAAAGTTTATAATATTCGTCTTTGTCATTTTTAAGACATACAGAGCCTATCCTGTTTCCAAGCGGAAGGCCGTTTCCACTGTATCCAAAGGCAGATGTCCCGAGGCTGAAAGATGCCTTGGCAATTGTTATGCCGGAAGGCATGGCCTTTGATGCCAGCATATCCTCTGCCTCATCCTTCTGCCAGCTTACTAAGCCGCTGCTGTCATCATCCATAAAAATCATATAGGAGTTTTCAGCCTTATTAAAGGAAATCACGCAATTCCCGTTTCTTGCTATAGCCGTCATCCTCGCCCTATTAATATTTGACATAAGCTCGCCTGCAGCGCTATTCAGTCTTAAATGCTGGACTGTATTTGCCATTGAAGATATAGCAATGGTTAAAACAACACTTATTATTGCAAGTACAATCATTAACTCAATAATAGTAAACCCCTTTTTATTAAACATGGCATCCCTCCTGACAGAAATTTTGATTGTTAAACAGCCTTAGAGGTTTTATACAGCAAAAAATATACCAATGTATGATAAAAAGGGAATATTATATAACTACTCAAAAGTTATGGGTAATTCTTTGAAGTGAAATATTGCAGGCTTATTTATTAACAAGGAAAGTTATCTTTCTGGATACAGACTTATACTTTTGGATACATTATTCTGGCTGGCAAATTTGATAGCAGGGGCGCAATATCTTGCGCCCCTGCAGATAATATTCTTACTTATTGTCCCTCACAAAATTAGCAACATCGTCTGCAACCTCTGCTGCTGCAGAGCTTAGGGAAGAGTCCTGCGCCTCGTGTCTTATCCTCGCAATCTCTTCTTTTGTGGCTGCATCAATCAAAATAATCTCTACGCCCACTGTAGGATTGCCCTGAGTCCGAGAGACAATGCCACCTGCAAAAGGAATGAAACTCGTGCCTATCTTTTTTCCTACATCGTATTCTTCAACCTTATAGAGGGCGCCCTTTATTATCAGCGTACCGGAATCTGATGCCTTCTTTCCGATTCTTTCAAAGGATACATCAAAGTCTCTCCTGATATCTTTTTGGATGTCCTTATTGGATTTATTGGCGATAGAGCCAAAGGATTCAACCTTTACACTATTATATTTACCGAACTTTACACCCTCCTTCAAATAGACCCATTTAATGTCCTTGCCTTCTATCATCCCCTCATAATTCTTTATGAAACCCGTAGGCGCCTTTTTCTCCTTATACTCATCACTTTCAACAAACTTTTCCTTCTTTGCAAAGGCATCCGGGCTTAGAAGAAGCAGGATGGAGAACATTATGGATGCTGAATAAAAAAGCCTTTTCATACTGATACCTCCTGTTTATATATTTAACAATTATTTAAGCTCTCTTTCCTTTAACTTTTCAGATAACTTTCTTATATTTTCATCAACTATCTTTTCTGCCTTATCATGATGCGGATATTGGCTGACCCTCTCTAATGCCTGCATGACCGTTGCCTCCACCATCAACCATGCAGATGCAAGCTCATCTATTTCCATTGGTGATGGGGTTATAAAGTACCTCGGCGGTAGGCCATTTAAGGCGATTGCTGTTGCATCAAGCCTGCACCTCATGCAATGGCAATATTGTGCATTTGATGCAAGCAATCTCTCAAGTGCAAGGATTACCCGCTCATAGTTTGCATTTTCAAGCTTCATTGAAGACTGTGCAGTCATAATTTGCGCCCCTTTTTACATTAACATACCAGATTTTATGCATTATGTCAAAAGAAAACCGCCTGTTGAAAAACTATATTTCGCAGGCTAAAGCCTGCGGCTACCAAAAAATAATATATTGATTTTTAACGAGGTAGTCGCACCCTTTAGGGCGCGTCTTTATCTTTAGGTGGCTTTTTGTTATTAAGCAGCGCTGCGGCTCTTTAATATTTCGTATATGATTATACCTGCTGCAACAGAGGCATTTAAGGAATTTACCCTGCCCTTTTGCGGGATTGAGACAACAAAATCGCATCCTTTAAGGACAAGCGGCCTTATCCCTACACCCTCACCGCCAATTACTACAGCAAGGGGCATTTTATAATCAGGCTCGTAATATCTCTTTTCGCCCTCTGCATCAAGGCCGATTATCCAGATCCCCTTCTCCTTTAGCTCTGCTATTGTATTATTAATATTCTTTACCTTTGCTATTAATAAATACTCCACCGCGCCTGCGGATGTCCTTGCAACAGCATCGGTGACACCCACAGCCCTCCGCTCAGGTATAATTATTCCATGCGCACCTGCTGCCTCAGCGCTTCTTATAATTCCTCCGAGGTTCTGCGGGTCTTCAATGCCGTCCAATATAACAATGAAAGGCTCTTCATTCCTTTTTTTTGCAAGACCGAGCATATCATCAGTCGTTGAGTATTCCTTTGCAGATACCACTCCTGCAACACCCTGATGATTTGCTGAACCGCATATCCTGTCAATAATCTCCCTCTGCTCAAAGCGGATATGTACATCCCTTTCCCTTGCCAGATTTACCAGCTCGTCTGTTTTGGGGCCGCCCCTGCCCTTTGCAATATATATCTTCTCAAACCTTCTCTCACCCCTTCTCAGGGCCTCAAGCACAGGATTTATACCGATCAAAAGCCTGCCTTCTTCCTTCATCTTTTAACCTTCCAGATCGTGCCATCAGGCCTGTCTTCAAGAATAATACCCTTTTCTTCCAAATCCCTTCTTATCTGATCAGCCCTTGCCCACTCCTTTGTCCTCCTTGCCTTGTTCCTCTCTTCAATAGATTTTTTAATTTCATCTTCAGATATGCTCAGATGTTTCTTCTTTTCATTAAAATACATTTCAGTTGTTTTATTAAACACACCGAGGACAGAGCCGATCTCTTTAAATGCCTCTTTTACAGCAGGCAGGAATGGGATTAATCCGCTGCTATTTCCTGACTCCCCTGCCTCATCCATCAGGCGGTTTACCCTGTGCACTTCATTAAATATGTGGCCGATGGCAAGGGCAGTATTAAAGTCATCATCCATTGCATCCATAACCGGCTGTAGAAGTCTCTCCTTTT
>CAKKST010000294.1:22832-23800 GCA_919903585.1 Nitrospiria bacterium
GGCCGACCGCACCTAAAAGCTCTCTGGGTCGTCGCCTCTCTGCCCGAGACTAAATCCTTCCTCAAAGTAATCACTTTAAAAATTCCGGCCGCGGAGTTAACTACTGAAGCGGTCAGTGAGGCGGCTACCTCTTATCTGCCTTTTTCTTTATAATCTCTGGCCACTCCTTTTCCATGCGCTGGAGGGTTGCATAAAATCTGTCAAGCGATGCCTCTGCATCAGACAGGACATCAGGTGAATAGTCAATAGGCGACCTGTAGTGGCTCGACAGCAGAAAGAGCCTTATTGCCTCTGATGGATAATTATTTAGTGCATCCCTTATGCTGAGGATATTCCCAAGGGACTTGCTCATCTTTTCCTTATTTATATTCACAAAGCCGTTGTGCATCCAGTATCTGACAAATGGCCTGCCTGTCGCCCCTTCACTCTGTGCAATCTCATTTTCATGGTGGGGGAATATAAGGTCTTTGCCGCCGCCGTGTATGTCCAGTGTTCCGCCAAGAAATTTCTGGCTCATGGCAGAGCACTCTATGTGCCAGCCCGGCCTCCCCTTTCCCCATGGGCTGTTCCACCATGGCTCGCCCTCTTTTGACGCCTTCCACAGGGCAAAGTCAAGGGGGTCATTTTTTCTCTCATCAATCTCTACCCTTGCCCCTGCCTCAAGCTCCTCTATTTTTTTTCCTGAGAGCCTTCCATATTCGTCAAATTTCCTCACAGAGTAATATACATCACCGTCCACAACATAGGCAATGCCCTTATCAATCAAAGACTGCACAAATCTTATAATCTCAGGCATTGTCTCTGTTACCTTTGGCCTGAAATCAGGCAGGCTCACATCAAGGGCATCCATATCCTCATCAAAGGCCTTTATATATCTCTCTGCAATCTCATGGGCAGCAGCGCCTTCCTTCACTGCCTTCTTGATTATCTTATCATCCACATCAGTATAATTTCGCACATATGTCACC
>CAKKST010000295.1 GCA_919903585.1 Nitrospiria bacterium
CCGCCATAGCCACCAGATGCCCCCTCCCTCGCAGGGAACATATGCAGCTCCCACGCAAGCTCCTCCTTATCAGCATCAAACTGCATTATCTTATCTGCAAGATGCCCCCTTTCCCAAGCCCTTACAGAGGCGCAGCCGGAAACAGCTATTAAAACGGCAATTAAAATCAATAGAAAATATATCTTCATCGGCCTTAATGTATCAGAGGCCAACAGTTTTTTCAAGACATATTGGCTTATCAGTTATGCAATTAAACAAAAATGTGATATAATTGATTTCATCCTATAGACGAAAGGAGAGCCTATGTTTTTATTAATTCCGGCAACTATTGTTATAATCATTGTTTTATGGGGCATCATAATCTACAACGGTCTTGTATCCCTGCGCAATCAGGTTCAGAATGCATGGAAGCAGATTGATGTCCAGCTTAAGAGAAGGCATGACCTTATACCAAATCTTGTGAGCACTGTAAAGGGCGCTATGGAGTTTGAAAAGGAGACTCTGGAAAAGGTGATTGAGGCAAGGAATAAGGCGGTAGGCGCAAGCAGTGTCGCTGAAAAAGGGATGGCAGAGAATATGCTTACACAGGCATTGGGAAGGCTCTTTGCCCTTGTTGAGAATTACCCTAATCTTAAGAGCAACCAGAATATCCTTCAACTTCAGGAGGAGTTGACAAGCACAGAGAACCGCGTCAGCTTTGCAAGGCAGTTTTATAATGACAGCGTAATGCAGTTTAATACAAAGCAGGAGTTATTTCCGTCAAATATAATAGCCTCTGCATTTGCCTTTAAACAGTCAGAATATTTTCAGGCAGAAGAGGCGGCAAAAGAGTCGCCAAAAGTGGATTTAAGCATGAGGAGATAAAAACCTTCTGGAGAGACTATGGAATTAATTAAGGATTTTATTGACATCATAATACACCTTGATAAATATCTGAACCTTGTTATACAAAACTACGGCATTTTAACCTATTTAATACTTTTTCTTATTATCTTTTGCGAAACAGGTTTTGTAGTCACTCCATTTCTTCCGGGCGACTCACTGCTTTTTGCAGCAGGAACCTTTGCCGCCATTGGTTCACTGGATGTGTTATGGCTTTTTGGCCTTCTTACATTTGCTGCTATTGCAGGAGATACAGTGAACTACTGGATAGGAGACTTTTTAGGGCCAAAGGTGTTTCATGGAGAAAATGTCCGTTTCCTAAACAAGAAACACCTTGAGCGCACCCATCAATTTTATGAAAAGTACGGAGGAAAGACCATAATCATCGCAAGATTTGTCCCAATTATTCGCACCTTTGCCCCATTTATAGCAGGCATCGGCAAGATGGCCTACAGCCGTTTTGTTGCCTACAACATTTCTGGCGGTATTTTATGGGTCGCTGTGTTTGTCTTTAGCGGCTATTACTTCGGCAATATCCCTGTTGTAAAGCAGAATTTCACCACGGTTATTTTTGCTATAATATTTATTTCTATCATGCCGGGGGTAATTGAGGTTTTACGCCATCGCTATGGGGCATCTAAATAAATACTATTGAATCATTAATATCAGGAGGATCGGCAATAATGATAAAAGAAATACCTGTAGAAGAGGCAATACGGATGCTCAAGGATGATAATGTGATCCTGCTGGATGTCAGGACTCAGCAGGAATATTATAAAGAGCATGTAAGGGGGTCAAGGTGGATACCAATGGACCAGCTTCCTTACAGGCTTCATGAATTGAATAAAAAGGCGGCAATCTTTGCCTGTTTCTGCAGGACAGGCCACCGCAGTTTCAAGGCCTGCGAGTTTCTGAAAGACAATGGCTTTGAAAGCCTCTATAATGTCAAAGGCGGGATAGAGGCATGGAAGCAGTCAGGATTTGAGATAGTGAAAAACAGCATGGAGGAATATCAGGGCTCCTTTGCAGATATTAATTCAAAGGCGTAAATTAAGGTATATCTGGCAGTCAGGCTCCTGTCTGCCGACAGGCAGGCGGGGATGAGCCTGAGACTACAAGCATTACATTTTATGAATCTCTATGAACAGCAGAAGAAAAACAAGCGAATAACTGCCATCCTTATTATAGCCTTTCTTTTACTTCTTGGCGCTGTTGGATTTCTTGTAGACAAATATTATTTTTATACAATGGATGCAGCAGGAGGCATTCCTGTTGTAACATTGATTGCGCTCGGCATTGCAGGTGCAAATTCCTTTGTCTCGTATTTTTACGGAGATAAACTTGTCTTAAGCTCGCTTCGTGCAGTGCCATTGAGCTTTGAAGATTTATCGCATAAAAAACTCCATAATATTGTAACAGAGATGGCATTAGCATCAGGCTTGCCCATGCCGAAGGTGTATGTTATTGAAGACCCTGCGCCGAATGCCTTTGCAACAGGCAGGAATCCGCAAAATGCATCAATTGGCGTTACAGAGGGGCTTCTCAATATAATGAACAGAG